>SIAL01000104.1 GCA_009691815.1 Gemmataceae bacterium
ATGGTCTGAAGCAACAAGGCGGTGCCGAATAGGTCGTTGGAAAAGGGGCCTATTTGGTCGAGAGAACTGGAGAAGGCAACAAGTCCATAGCGGGAAACGCGTCCGTAGGAGGGTTTTAGACCGTTAATGCCGCAAAGGCTGGCGGGTTGGCGAATGGAGCCGCCGGTATCGGACCCAAGGGCAAGGGGCACCATCGACCCCGCAACGGCCGCAGCGGAACCTCCTGAGGAGCCCCCTGGAATGCGGTCAATGTCCCAAGGATTTCGGGTGGCTCCAAAAGCGCTGTTTTCGGTCGAAGATCCCATGGCGAATTCGTCAAGATTGGTTTTGCCAAGGGGGATGCCATCGGCGGCAAGGATCCTTTCCACAACGGCGGCATTGTAGGGCGGAATGAAATGTTCAAGGATCTTGCTGGAGCAGGTGGTGGTCAACCCCTTGGTGCAAAGGTTATCTTTAATGGCGATAGGGAGGCCACCCAAAAGCCCCAACGATTGGCCCGCTTGGCGTTTTTGATCAATGGTTTTGGCCTGGGCCAACGCCTCGTCGGCATTTACCCTTAGGAAGGCATGAATCTTTGGATTTCGTAAGGATATGTGGGTCAAACAATCATTGACCAGAGCTTCGGAAGTCAGTGCCCCGGAATCCAATAACCCCTTTAACTCTCGGACGGGACGCTCGGCAAGGGGCGAACTCATGGGAAGGAAATCCAAAGGGAGAAAGGGTTAATCCAGAACAGCGGGGACTTGAAAAAAGTTTCCCATGCGTTCGGGAGCATTGGCCAAGGCTTCCTCAGGACTAAGCGAGGTGCCAAGCTCATCTTGACGGAATACATTCACCTGTTCCAAAGCATGGACCAGAGGCTCTACGCCGTCCGTGTTGATTTTCTGAAGCTGATCGACATAGCCGACAATGGAAGCCAGCTGGGGGGTCATCTGAGCTACTTCCGCATCGGAAAGCTGTAACCTAGATAGGTGAGCGACCCAGCGAACTTGATCGGCGGTGAGGGACATTGAACCGTCACCCCGATTAGATGGCGCCTACTTGGAAGGGCTTGCGCTTGGTCGGCCGTAGGACATATCCGGATCGGATACATTGAACGCAAGCCTTTTTGCGTTGAACACTTCCGCCCACTTGGACTTGTAGCCTTTGGATGTTTGGTTCAAAGGTCCGCTTGGCAATACCCCGAACCTTGACACCGTTACCGCCCAAATATTTGGGCTTACCGCTTTTGGTGTAGCTGTTCCCGGTGTGGGGCTTCTTGCCGCAATATTCGCACTTTTTCGCCATGACTGGATTCACCTTTGTCAAAAGTCGCTGCCTGAACTATTCAATCTACTTTACTGTGGGACCAAGACAAGCGCAATGTCAGGGATTTGGATGAAGATGTGGGTTGAGTAAAAGGAATTGCTCAGCCCAATGGTAATAATCAAGCAATCCATGGATATCTTTCCCTAAAATACGGTGGGCCGCATAGAGCGCCTCGACGGTTGCCAGCCCCCCATCAGGATCCTCAAATAATTTGCTGGAACG
This sequence comes from Gemmataceae bacterium, assembly GCA_009691815.1. GTDB lineage: Bacteria > Planctomycetota > Planctomycetia > Gemmatales > Gemmataceae > SYLG01. Next base: position 1,531 of record SIAL01000104.1, read on the forward strand.
AGGATAGGCGGTCCGAATGCCTTGGATGGACCTTTTGGGAATATCCGAAAGGGGCAGAGAAAGTTTTTCCGCCCAGCGCCAACTTCCGTCCACCAAAAGGAGTCCTTTTTTGCTATCCTCCACGGAAAGTTCGGGGGCGTCGTGCCACAAAAGAAAATAGTCGGTTAAATCGGGCGGTTGTTTCCAAGGGTGATGAATCACCCGTAGGGCCGGATGATGACGCAAGGGCCAAATGGTGCAGCGACTTTTTCGTTCTCGGCGATCTCTCAGAATGAGGGTTTTTCGGTCCAAGTCAATCGGTTGGCCGGGGAACCCCATCTGTCCCAAAAGGGCTTTTTGATGGACGGGAGGGAGATTGGTAGGAAAATCGGCATCATTCATTTGGCGGGTCCGACCTGCTGGAAGAAATTATTCCCGGCAAAAATAAGGTTGTCGCAACCAATCGTCACAAAGGGTGGGGCTTTGATTTTGTCGACCTTGATCCGACACCCGGAAACGAGGCTCTCTTTTACGCGAATCAGCATCATGCCGGTTGGTTCACATTCGATAATCGAACAGCCGGAAATGTTAAAACCAAAGCTGTCCTCCACCACCAAGCCCGCCTTGGCTTTTTTGGTCTGGTGGAGGTTTAACCCCTGAATGGTGCAGTTTTCACAATGAAGAAATACAACGGAATTGCTGGCCTCTTTGCTTGTGCCATAGTCATAGCGGGGATTTCGCTCCATGGAGTTTGGACCAAGGACAATATGCGAGGACCTTTGCACTTTAAGATTGTGGACATATCCCATCCAAAAAGTGTTTCCTGTCAGGGTTACGCCACGGCAATCGACAAGATCGACATTGGTTTCCACATCGGAAAGGACATTCCCGGTAATGGTAAAATGCCCCTCCCGGGTTGGGCCAAGTTTGCCGCCGTCCCCTTTCCCCTTAATGCGGATATTGGCCGAACCATTCGCCTTGGAATGTTGAATCGTGCATCCGGTAATGGCGACTTCGGCAACTGATCCGCCGGTGGAATCGAGCTCGATATTGGCCGTGGGCAAGGCTTTGGCATCGGTATCCATGTTGGCTTCGATGTCGCAATTGGCAATTTGGATGTTCCGGACATCGCCACCCCTAGAGACAATGCCCCCTCCCCTGCAATAGCTGATGTGACACCCGGTAATGTTGCTTTGGTGCAGGTTGACCTTGTCGTAAAAAATGCCACAGCCTGAATTGTCATAGAGGTGGCAATCGGCAACGAGGAGATTGCGATTGAGTTTAATCAGATGAATGCCCAGTTTACAGGAACGCACCGAAACGCCCCGGATGGACATGGCCATGGTGCCGGAAAGTTCGATGCCCCCCGCATCGGGATGTCCCCCGACAATGTCCAACCCCGAAAGGGAACATCCCCATTCTCGATGGCGAACCAATTGGGGAACATTTTTTGGTTCCGCATTCCCCGCAACGAATGACCCCACAACCCGGATCGCGGGCCCGGGACCCTCCATGATGAGTTGGGTTCCTTGTCCGACAAGTTGAATCCGGCCCAATTGAGCCAAGTCCACAAGCAAGGTTTCCTTCAAGCGAACGATTCCCTTGGGGAAAAGGGCAAAACCTTGTGCCCCAGTAAGGAAATTGCTCGGCAGTTTGGCTTCGGTTGGCTCCACCGGGCCAAGTGCAAAACAGAGGAAACCTACGCAAACTCCGGTCATAATGTCACCTAAAAAGAGCGTTCCACATGGAAATTGAGTTCCTTGGGAAGAATCCACCCGGGGCGACTTTGGTTACCCTGTTTCAACTTTCATCAAAGATTCTTTGGCATTTCCCCCTAGGTAATTCCTAGCATTTTCTGGAGATACAAGGACTCAACGGGGGAATTTATTATGCGTCGATTTCCTTTTTCGCATTGTGCCTTGGCGCTTGCAACCTCTATTGCAATACTATCATTGGCCACCCAAAGTTTTGGGCAAGAATCACAAACGGGGGAAAAGGCTCAAACTGCCGCCGCCAAACCATCGGATCTTCCGGGGATTCGAATCCTTCCCGGGGCCAAAGATGGCTTTATGCAGCTTCCCAACCAGTGGTCCCTTCGCCCGGCGGGATTTCATGTTTTGGTGGGAGACCTACCGGTCCAAGCCCTCATTCACCCCTCGGGAAACTATTTGGCGGTGCTCCATGCCGGCTATGGCGCCCATGAATTGGCGATCCTTTCCACAGGCAAAAATCCCAAAATTATTTCCCGGACCACCTTGCCTCATGCCTTCTATGGTATCGCTTGGGCCGATGAAGGAAAAACCCTTTTGGTCAGCGGCGGGGAATACGCAACGGTTGAGGAATATCCTTTTAGCGAAGGGTTTTTGGCTAAAGCCAAGGTTATCACGGTCGCCCCTCAAAAATCCAACTTTGTCACCTCGGGTTTGGCGGTGGATGAAGATCGGCTTTTTGTGGCGGGTTCTTGGAATCATTCGGTGAGTATTGTCTCCCGCAAGGATCCTCAAAATCCCCAACTGGTTAACTTGGCCCCTGATACTTTTCCTTATAGCTGCTTGGTGGATCCAAAATCGAACCGGGTTTTTGTGAGTCAATGGGGCAAATCCTCATTGGCGGTCCTGGATAAGAAAGAGGGCAAAGTCTTGGCGATTTGGGAAACCGCCAGTCACCCTACAGAAATGATCCTTTCACCCGATGGAAAAAGGCTTTTTGTTTCCTGTGCAAATTCCAAAATTGTAAGCGTTCTGGATACGGCCACCGGAGCCCAAACCGAATCGCTTTCCTGTTCGCTTTACCCGGGTGTTCCCTCGGGGAATACCCCTTCAAGCCTCGACCTGTCACCGGATGGTGCGATCCTCTTTGTAACCAATTCGGACAACAATAATATTGCTGTTTTCCGAGTAGACGAGCCGGGCAAGACCAGAAGCCTTGGTTTCATTCCCACCGGCTGGTATCCCACCAGCGTTCGTTACAATGCGGGAGAAAAAGCCATTTATGTCACAAATGGCAAAGGGCTGGGCTCAAAATCCAATGTTCAAGGCCCAAACCCCCTTTTGAATAAAAGGAATGTCACGGAACAGTACATCGGCGGGCTCTACACCGGGGCTGTTTCTCGGATCCCGATGCCAACCCCGGAAAGTATGGCGGAGTATACTCGTCAGGCCAAATTATGTAGCCCCCTAAAAGAGGACGGTTCGCCGAATGGGTTCCGGCCGGTGGATAGTCCGATTCCGGGAAAAGTAGGGAACCCAAGTCCGATCAAATATTGCATTTATATCATCAAGGAAAACCGCACCTACGATCAGGTTTTTGGGGATGTAAAACGCGGAAATGGGGACCCCAACCTTTGCCTATTTGGCGAAAAGGTAACCCCCAATCACCACAAAATCGCCAAGGACTATGTGTTGTTGGACAATTTTTATGTGGAAGGGGAAGTTTCCGCCGATGGCCACGAATGGACCATGGGAGCCTATGCCACGGACTTTGTGGAAAAGGCCTGGCCTCAAAGCTATCGGGGAAGTGTTTTGGGAAAACTATCGGGTTATCCGGCCGAGGGTAATCGAGACACCATCGCCCGACCAGCCGGAGGCTACCTATGGGACAGATGTATCGAGGCAAAGGTCAGTTACCGAAGCTATGGCGAATGGGTAAGAAATCCAAAAAAGATTGGGGATCCCGCCACTCCTAATGTCAAATCCCTTGAAGGGAAGATCGATCCCTACTTCTGGGGCTATGATCTGGATTATCCCGATGTAAAAAGGGCCGAAAGATTCTTATCGGAAATTGCCCGCTTCGAAAAAGAAGGGGACATGCCCCGAATGCAGGTAGTCAGGCTTCCCAACGATCATACCTCGGGAACAAGGGTGGGAAAACACACGCCAACGGCCATGGTCGCCGAAAATGACTTGGCACTTGGGCAAATTGTGGAGGGGATAAGCAAAAGCAAGTTTTGGAAAGAAACGGCGATTTTTGTGGTTGAAGACGATGCCCAAAACGGATCCGACCATGTAGACGCTCACAGGTCGGTCGCCCTTGTGATCAGCCCTTACACGAAAAAGGGGATAGTCGATTCCACGATGTATTCGACATCGAGTATGCTTCGGACCATGGAACTGATTCTTGGGCTGAAACCGATGAGCCAATTTGATGCGGCGGCAACCCCGATGTTTGCCTCGTTTGGGCCAAAATGCGACACAACACCGTATATTCACGAACCGGCAAGGGTCGATATAGAGGCCAAAAATCTAGCAACCGCCTGGGGTGCCAAACTCTCCGCCGGGTTTGACTTTACCAAAGAAGACGCGGCGGATGACCTATTGCTCAATGAGGTAATTTGGCGTTCGGTTAAAGGCCCCAACAGCCCCATGCCCGCCCCCGTTCGAGCGGCCTTCTTCATGAAAAAGGTGGACAAAACGACCGGGGAGTAAGGTTCGTCCATAGGCGCAACTTTTCGTTTCATAGAATTAACAAAGGACCCTAATCATGGGATTGGGTCCTTTTCCATTGGGAGTGTTAACATTGCTTTGGGGCCGAAAAAAACGCCTTATGGATTACGCAAGCTGTGCCGGCTGAGCGGGAAAACTCCCTCAGGAAGGAATCGCGCAAGTTTTGCGCCACCTTCCACGGCCCGCCGTGCGGGACCCCAACCTCCTCGTGGGAACGGAAACCTCCGATGATGCGGGAGTCTATCGCCTTACGGATGATATTGCCCTCGTCCAAACAGTGGATTTCTTTCCGCCCGTGGTGGATGATCCGTTTGCCTATGGACAGATTGCGGCGGCCAATTCGTTAAGCGATGTTTATGCCATGGGGGGCGTGCCCAAAACCGCCCTCAATTTGCTGGGTTATCCCGACGACAAAGATCCCCAATTCACCTGGCTTGGACCCATTCTTGCGGGATCGGGAGAGCGATGCAATGAGGCCGGATGCACGGTGGTGGGCGGCCACACCATCCGCGATCAGGAGATCAAATTCGGCTTGTCGGTTACCGGAATTGTTCATCCCCAAAAAATCTGGACCAATGCCGGGGCAATGCCAGGGGATGTTCTTGTTTTGACCAAACCACTTGGAACCGGGTTCATTACCACCGCCAATCGGAGTCGCAAATGTTCAGATAGCCTTCTTGGGGATGCCATAAGGTGCATGGCGGACCTTAACAAAGCCGCAGCACTTGTCGCCATGAATTTCTCTATCCACGCTTGCACAGATGTCACCGGGTTTGGCCTATCCGGGCATTCCCTTGAAATGGCGCTTGGCAGCGGACAGCGCATTCGGTTGAAACTAGGAAATTTTCCCCTGTTAGGCGGGGTCGAAGGCTTCATCAAAAGCGGGTATTTCACCCGAGCCAACAAAAGTAACCGGGAATATGCCCAAGCGCACCTCACTCTGACAAACGGACTGGACCCGATTCGAAAAGAAATCCTTTTTGATCCCCAAACCTCAGGAGGTTTGTTGTTTGCCTTGCCGATTGCGGAAGCGCCCAGATTTGTGAATGCCTTGAAAACCGCCGGGACGATTTGCCAAGCCGTAATGGGTGAAGTTTTGGAAGGGGGCAAACCCGGATTAGAAGTGGTACCCTAAAGGCACAGCCAAATTTGATTAGGCAACCGTTCGGTTTTTTGCCCAGAGTTTTAGCGTTTCCACTTGTAATGGAGTCTCCACCGATCCGGGGCGAATTGCTCGCAGTTTGCTTAATGCCTCGTCCGGAGAAAGCCCTGTAGAAATCAACCATGCCGCAAGGATGGTGCCGGTACGCCCTATACCGGCCGCACAATGAACCCCGACTGCCATATTCTTTTCGTATGCCGAACGAATTAAACCGACACACCGATCAAGCTGAATAAAAGTGGGAGGCTGATAATCGGCAATAGGCTCATGTACAGACAACAGCCCGGCATTATCGATGCTTGATTTCGAAAGCGGATCCTCGGTAAGCGTAAGTAAAATCTGGATCCCTTTGTCGCGTAGCCAAAGCAAATCCTCAAGACCGGAGGGATAGGACAAACCCGCCAAAAGTTTTGGCTCCACCCAAGAAAAATTCATCGGCCTACCCATTGTATTCGTCCTTGGCCCCTTCGATAACCAGTTTAGAGTTATCCACAATTTCGTTCATCTTAGGAGAGGATGGCCAAATCGCCTGCGAATCCGATTGGCTTGATCGAGGAGGTGTTTCTCGCTGGTTAGAAAATCCGAAGTTTGACCGGTGCTAATTCCAAGGACGATCCCAACATGGGAAACGCGCCCTTGTTGATTCTCAAAAAGATCCAAAATCACCCCGCATAAAGGAAAAAAATTTTCGTTTTTGACGGAAACCGAGATCCCGGTAGGCGAGATCAAACCCGAGAATTTGGACGGCAAAACAAACGGTTCAGGGATGTTTTCCCGTAGGCCAAGGCATAAATCACGACGCAATCGTTTGAGGGCCCATGCCTTGTTTTCGTGTTGGGATCGGCTATCTTCCGAGATGACAATGATCCCCGAAGGAAGGTGCCTAAGCCGAACCGCCGAGCTTGTTTTATTCCGCTTTTGCCCACCGGGCCCGCTCGCCCGGTAGGTGTCGACTTCGCATTGGTTGAGGAGGCTTTTGTCGTCTCCGTTCAGCCAAATGTCTCGCTGGCCGGACTTTAGGCTTGGAGTTTCCATGGAGCCCGCATGGGTCGTCCTATCATGGCATTGGCATCGGCTTCGGCAAAGGTTTTCGCCTTGGGATCCCAGTTCAATTTTTTGCCTAGGTTTAGCCCAATTACCCCCAAATGGCAGACAACCACCGAGCTCGTCCCCACCGAAACATTGCAAATAGGGGCCTTACGCGATTTTAGGCAATCGAAAAAATTGCCCATATGATTGTTGGAAACTTCGAGCCGCAAGGCATCGGGGCCTAAAGGCTCCTTGAGGATCTGTTCGTTTGAGGCTTTTATGGTTCCCCGGCTTACGAAAATGGTACCCTTTTCGCCTGTAAAAAGGATGCCATTCTCCCCATCGGACATGGTGTGAAGGACCACGCCATCATCGTAGGTATAGGAAACCTTGAAGGTCGGATGACAATTGTAGGATTTGCCATCTTTAACGGGGGCGGTCGATTCCGTTTCAATGGTAACCGGGCCGCTGCCGTCGCGTCCCAAAGCCCATTGGGCAATGTCGATATGATGAGCCCCCCAGTCGGTCATTTTGCCGCCGGAATACTCATACCACCAGCGATATTCATAGTGGCAACGCTGGGTGATGAAATCGACCTTCTCACAAGGGCCTTGCCATAAATCCCAATTGAGGGTTGAAGGCACCGGGGCCGTTTTAAAGGTGCCAATCGGGTTTCGGCCAATGCGAGCCTCGACCGTTTTTATTTTGCCAATTCGGCCATTGCGAACCAATTCACAAGCAAGCCTAAACCTTGCGTCGGAGCGTTGTTGGCTTCCGGTTTGGAACACCCGGCCCGTTTCCTTGGCCACTTTTTCCACGGCATAGGCTTCTTCAATGGTCAAGGTAAGGGGTTTCTCACAATAAACATCCTTGCCTTGTTTAAGGGCTTCAATGGCAACAAGGGCATGCCACTGGTCCGGTGTGGCAATTGTAACCGCATCAATATCTTTTCGCGCCAACAGTTCCCGAAAATCTTCATGGCCAGTCGCCTCGGTGAAACCGTCTCGTTTCATCATTTCCAATGCGTTTTTCAGATGGCTGGAATCAACATCACAGGCGGCAACATAGCGACCCTTTTGGCGTTTGGCATCGCCGTAAATGGCTCGCCCTCGACTTTGTGGGCTGCCAATACCGATTGCCCCCATACGAAAAACATGATCGCTCGGTTTTTTCCCGACAATTTCATCTTGGGCCGCCACAATTTCACCCGCATACCATGCGGGGAGGCCGGCCACACCCAAGGCTCCCATTGTTTTTTGAACAAAACCACGGCGGGAAAGGGATCCGCGTTTGGACAGATTCATAAAAGGCTCCTATTGAATGAAACGACCGGAATGGGGCGAGGAAAAGGCCTCCTCGTTTTCTATCAATTGAAAGAGACAAACCCAATGGAATTGGACGGACATTTCCAATTTCTTGGGATTAACCACTGAATTCGCTCACGGGATATCCTTGAAAGCTTAGGAAGGTTACCGACAATACCGCTAGTGTTGTTCCGTTCGTTTCCAGCCCCTACCTTCCTTTTCTGGAGCTAACTATGACCGCCGTTTCTACCCAACCGAGAATTGCAAAACCCAAAGTCGCCGATCAGCTCATGCTTATTGATGGCAAGTGGTGTCCAAGCGTTTCAG
>SIAL01000105.1 GCA_009691815.1 Gemmataceae bacterium
CTTGTCCCACTTCGATTTCCAAGCCCTAAGCAAGCATTCCCGAATGCCAAGCTTTTTCCCCACCTCCCCAAAGCTCATCCCCTTATTGGTCACCATCCGGATCGCTTCCATCTTGGAGTCCCCGGTAAATTGCCGCCGTTCCGTACTCAGGCCCTTGTCCCCTCTTAACAACTTGTTGTACCCACTTACACTTTATCCCACTGTCCAGTTTTTGGTGGCCAGACCAATGATCATTCGGGCGAGTTCCCCAAACGGATCGAGGAAATCGAGGAACCTGAAGAAACCCTGTTGGAGGACGGCCCATGTCGCTCACGACCCGGCAGAAACGCCAAACGGGGCCGGTGCCTCTTTTGGCAACGACCCCGTTTGGTTAATCGAAAACGGCAGTTTGGCTCAGCCGTTCAAAAAGCTCCCCGAGTAGGACTCGAACCTACAACAAACCGGTTAACAGCCGATTGCTCTACCATTGAGCTATCGGGGAATGGCAAAGCGACGGTTGAAGCCGCTCTGATGAGGTTTATATAGCAGCGAAAACGATTGAATTCAAGGGGAACCTCCGAGACCTTATGGGTTGTTGATCGGATCTCAGAAAACAAATAGGGTCTTTTGGAGTGCCGCAGGGGGGCATCCTCCCCCAAACTCGCAAATCGAGGCTTTTTAACATTTCTCCTTGCGTTGGGGCGAGGTCACCGATTATTCTTGTGTTTTTGGGCCAGACAGGGAGGTTTGGCATGGTGGCGCTCTTCGGCAAATATTCCACAACCCGGCCTTGGGTCATTGTCTTGGCATGGGTTGCCTTGGGGGGATTTGCATCGCTTTTGGCCCCCAATTGGGACCAAAATTCCCAAGATGATGATGTCCGTTTCCTACCCGCTCGCTGTGCCAGCGTTCGCGGTTTTTCCCTGCTTTCGGAAGCTTTTCCGGATGATGTTTCCGCCAGCCGATTAATTCTTTCCTTTGAACGCGAAACCGGGGAACTTTCCCCTAGCGACTTTGCCTTGGTCGATACGATTGTGTCGGCTTTGTCGGAATATCGGTTAACCCACCCTGAATGGAAAATGGGCAGGATTGTCTCGCATCGTGACCCGTTTTTGGGCAAACGGTTGGTGAGCCGTGACGGCAAATGCACCCTAGTGCAGGTTCCCCTTTCGACCCCTTATTTGGCCAATCAGACCAGGCTAGCGGTCGCGGAGGCGGAAAAAGTCCTTCAAATCGCCCTCAAAGAATGGTCCCAAGACAAAGGAACCAAAAATCATCCCACGATTCAGCTAACTGGCCCGGCCGGCATTGGCCATGACCTGATCAGCGCCAGCGCCAACGGCCTTGAGGCGACCACGGGGGCCACCATTGCCCTAGTGGTGGTGGTGCTTTTGGTGGTTCACAAGGCCCCGCTTTTGGCGCTGATTCCTTTGGTGACGATTGCCCTTTCGGTTTGGGTAGCCCTCAAGTTGTTGGCCGTGGCGACCCTTATCCCCGGGTTTTACCTGGTTAATGTGAGCAAAATATTTGCGGTAGTCATGCTTTATGGCGCGGGAACAGACTACTGCCTGTTTCTCATCGGTCGCTACAAAGAGGAGCTTTCGAAAGGCTATGACACCAAGCGGGCCCTTATTCGGGCAATGGATGGGGTGGGTTATGCCCTGATCGCCAGTGCGTTAACGGTGATTTGCGGGTTGGGTTTCATGGTTTTTGCCGAGTTTGTGAAAATTCGCTGTGGGGGACCGGCGATCGCCGTGAGTTTGTGCGTGGCGCTTTTGGCGAGTATGTCGCTTACCCCCGCCATGCTCTATCTTTTGGGCCCGGCGGTCTTTTGGCCAGGCAAGCCACCCGGTGCCGGGGGGCCGGTGCAATCTGGTATTTGGGATGTGATCAGCCATATGGTGGTTGCCCGACCCAAAGCCATTTGGATCGGTGTCATGTTGCTGCTTTTGCCCTTGGCCTTTTTGGGATTGTTTGCCAAGGCAAGCTATCGTGCCACGGCCGAGTTGAATCCCAACTCCTCAAGTATTCTTGGTTTGCAAGCGATCCAACGCCATTTCCCGGCGGGCGAAACGGGCCCTTTAACGGTGTTAATAGAATCGCCCAAATCTTGGCGACGGCCCGAGGGGCAAGAAGCTATTTCCCGCCTGACTCAGGTGTTTGGTTCGCTTCCCCATATTAGCGAAGTACGATCGCTCACCCAACCGCTTGGCAACCATGGCACACCAGCCCTTACGGCTTCCAAAAACGGGGTAGGTTTGCCGCTTTTGGACCAGCTTGGACTTTGGAAAACCATCGAATCTCAGGTGCAAAAAACGATTCAAGGATTTTACTTGGCCACTTTGGTGCCCCCGATCACCAACCGGAACTCGGAATTGCAGCTGGTGATGGGGGAGGTTCGGCCGGTGGAGCGGCATATCGCCCGTTTTGACCTCGTTATGGATTGCGACCCTTTTGAGCCCGAGGCGGTGTATGCGTTGGATTGTGTTGAGCTTTGGCTAAAAGCCGAAATGGCACGGTTTGTGGCCGACCAAGGCCCGGTTCGGGGCGAAGTGGTCGGCACGGCGGTAAGTGCCCGGGATATGGCCCAAGTGGTGGAAGCCGACAGATTCCGGGTCAACATTCTGGTTTTGGCGGGGGTATGGATCATCCTTTGGGTGGTTGTCCGAAAATCTTGGTTGGCCGTGTATTTGCTTGCGACGGTGCTTTTGAGCTACTTTGCCACGCTCGGCGCGACCATGCTCCTTGCCCAGTATGTCTTTGGTCGGGTGGGGGGAGAGGTAGATTGGCGGGTCCCCTTCTTCCTGTTTGTGATTCTGGTGGCCGTGGGCGAGGACTACAACATTTTGTTGATGAGCCGAATGCTGGAAAAAGTGGGCAAATTGGGCTCAACCGAGGCCATGAGAGAAGCCCTAGCCAGCACGGGCGGCACGATCACCTCGTGTGGCCTAATCATGGCGGGAACTTTTGCGACCTTGGCTTTCGCGGGTTTGAGCACATTGGTTCAGATTGGTTTTTCGCTGGCTTTTGGGGTGCTTTTGGATACTTTTCTTGTTCGACCATTCTTGGTCCCGGCCTTTGTGTTGATGATTTGGAAAGATGAAACCTATGTCGATGCCCGGGATCTTCCCAATACCCAAGAGGCGCTGGACGAACACGCCTGGCGTAAAGCGGTTTGAGATAAAGCAAATAGAGCTTGTTTTGTTCCCAAAAAGGGTTGACTTGAACGCCCCTTCCATTAACAAAACCTATGGTCCTTTCCCGAAGGCTTCCGGTTCTCTCCGGCAGTGAAGGGAAGGTCATTGTCTTACCATTGAGAAAAAGGGGATTTCATACATGTCCGGACAACCCCATCGTCGTCGCATTGAGGTCGAGGAAAAAGGCGATATCGCCGTGGTTGGATTCATCGACAAAAAGATTCTCGATGAACAAAACATCCAGATCATTGGTGAGCAACTCTCTGAATTGGTTGATTCGGAAAAGCGCCTCAAAGTCGTTCTCAACTTTACCAATGTCGAATACCTTTCGAGCGCGGCCCTAGGCAAGATCATCGCCCTCAATTCCAAACTCAAAAAGGCCAATGGCAAACTGGTCCTGTGCAATATTCGCCCCGACATCAAAGAAGTCTTTACCATTACCAAGTTGGACAAGCTAATCATCATTGTTAACACCGAAGAAGAGGCCCTTAAAAAGTTTTAGTTGCAAACGGTCGCCCGGATCTCGCCTATCCAAGGGTTCCGGGTTTTACCAACGACCCACTTTTAGGTTGCTTTCGGGGCTAGCTTTGATGTCGATACCGGCAGAAAATGATCAGGTCCACACCTATCAGGTAGTCATTAAAAGTGATCCGGCAGAGGTCCGTATTGTCCAAGATCGCCTCGAGTCGCTGCTGGGCCTGGTCGAGGTGGGGACCCGGGACAGTTTTTGTGTAAAACTTGGAATGGAAGAGGCGTTGGTGAATGCCGTCAAGCACGGCAATCAGATGGACCATTCCAAGTCGGTCACGATTTTTATTCAAATCAACCCGATTCAATTCGAGGCCCAAGTCACCGACCAAGGACCGGGATTTGACCCGGCCGATATCCCGGACCCAACGGACATTGAAAATCTGGAACGGCCCTGCGGGCGGGGTTTGATGCTTATTCGGCACTATATGCACGAAGTTACCCACAACGAAACGGGCAATTCGGTCCGTTTGCTTCGCAGGTTTAACCAACCCGAGGAATAAAACCCCTTTTTCCATCCTTTTTAATCGTAACGGCTCCACCATTCATGACCACTCCGATGATGCAACAATATCTGGATGCCAAATCAAGGCACCCGGGCATGGTGCTGTTCTTTCGCATGGGCGATTTTTATGAACTCTTTGGCGAAGACGCCGAAATGGTGGCACCCCTCCTTGGCCTCACCTTGACCTCCCGTGACGGCAAGGAAAAAATGGCCGGTTTTCCCCATTTGGGACTCGATGGCCACCTCAGGCGCCTTTTGGAAGCGGGCCACCGTGTGGCCGTCTGCGATCAGGTGGAGGAGGCTTCCCAGGCCAAGGGGCTGGTTCGCCGCGAGGTGACTCGGGTGATCACCCCGGGCACTGTAACGGAAGATGACCTCCTTGATCCCAGAAAACCGAGCATTTTGGCGGCACTCGTTTTTGGACCCAAAGGCAAAGGCCTTGCCGGCCTTTCTTGGGTGGATGTTGGCTCGGGTACTTTTTTCGCTATGGATGTGGATCCCGGGCAAATCTGCGATCATCTGGCCCGAATCGATCCCGCGGAACTTCTTTTGGCCGAGGGCAGCGCCCAATCCCGTGGCCAATCCGGAGGCAGTTTGGGGGATGACCTTCCCGAGGGAAACTTTTCCCGACTTGGCGGGTCAAGGTCCCTTCGTCCTTCCTGGACATTTGACACCGAAAATGCCCGCATTGCCCTACACGGCCTGTTTCAAGTCACCACACTTTCTGGATTTGGCTTTGAGGATAACCAAATCTGCCTTCGTGCGGCGGGGGCACTGGTTTCCTATCTTCGCGAAACCATTAAGGCCCCACTGGTTCACATTCGGCGACTGCAACCCTTTGTGCGGAGCAAATCGCTGCAAATGGACGAAACCACGAGGCGAAGCCTTGAGCTTGATCGAACCCAACGCGATCATGGACGAAAGGGGTCTCTTTGGGAGACCATTGACCGAACAGCTACCTCTATGGGTTCCAGGCAACTTCGAGAGTGGCTGCTCAACCCGCTCTGTGAATTAGCAGAGCTTTCCGTTCGCCAAGATACGGTGGCCCGATTTGTCAGTGATTCTCCCTTGCGCCGTAGGCTTCGCGAATTGTTAAGCGAGGTTTCCGATCTCCAACGCCTGTCGGCAAGGGCCGCCACTGGCCGTGCCGTGCCCCGCGATTTGGCTGCCATTCGCCAAGCATTGCGAGCGGTACCCGCCATTCGTGGGCTGATCGAAGATCGTGCTGTGGCCCCGGCAGGCGACACCGAGGCGGATTCGATTTCTGGTTTTGGGTCTAGCTTTTGGGCGTTGGCCAGACGCGCCGAACCCCATGAGGACTTTTGTGAACTCCTTGGTCAAGCCCTTGCGGAGGAACCGAAAGGGTTTCCGGGTGAGGGGATGATCATTCGTGCTGGTTACGATCCGGAATTGGACGAGTTGCGCGCGCTACGCTCCTCGGGGAACGAGTGGCTCGCCCGCTTTCAAGCCGCCGAGGTTGCCCGCACAGGCATTGGCAGCTTAAAGGTCGGGTTCAACTCGGTCTTTGGCTACTACATAGAGATCACCCATGCCCACACCGGTCGGGTTCCACCGGATTATCAGCGCCGCCAAACTCTTAAAAACGCCGAACGCTATATCACGGTGGAACTCAAAGAACACGAAGAGAAGATTTACAGTGCGGATGACAAAATAAAGAACCGCGAGATTGACCTGTTCGGCCAAATTCGCAAGGCAAGTACCGACCATGCCCTTGCCTTGATGGGAACCGCCGAGGCATTGGCCGAGCTTGACGCGCTGGCCGGTCTTGGTGAACTTGCGGTCGAGAGGCAATGGTGTCGGCCAACGCTTGTTGCCGAACCTGTCCTTGATATTCACCAAGGTCGGCATCCGGTTCTGGATCAGATTCTCCCCCCCGGAACATTCGTTCCCAATGATTGCCGGATGGATAATCAAACGGCCCGTCTGCTTTTGGTAACCGGGCCCAATATGGGCGGAAAAAGCGTCTTCATCCGCCAAGCCGCCCTGCTGACAATCCTTGCTCAGACAGGTTCATTTGTCCCTGCCCAAAGCGCGACCATCGGCTTGGCGGACCGCGTTTTTACAAGGGTTGGCGCCAGTGACGAGTTGGCCCGCGCTCAAAGCACCTTTATGGTGGAGATGACCGAGGCCGCCAATATCCTCAACAACGCCACCCGCCAAAGTTTGGTCATTCTCGATGAAATTGGCCGAGGCACAAGCACCTACGATGGCGTTAGTCTGGCGTGGGCCATTGCCGAAGATTTGCACGAACGCATCGGCTGCCGGGCCCTTTTTGCGACGCATTACCACGAACTTGCGGAGCTTTCGGGAAGACTCACGGCCATGGTCAGCCTTGTGGTTCAGGTTCACGAAACCGAACACGATGTGCTGTTTTTGCACCGTATAGTTCCCGGGGCCGCGGACAAAAGTTATGGCATCCATGTCGCGCGGAGGGCAGGCATTCCCGCAAGCATTCTTGACCGTGCCCAGTCGCTTTTAATCGAATTAGAAGAAGCAAGAAGGCGCGCCCCCGCCAGTCCGGTGGGCTCCACCATCATGGCCCCCCGAGTCATCCAATCCAGCCTCTTTGCCGACATGGGCGATCCTCTATTGGATGAAATCCGGGCCATCGACACCCAAGCCCTTACCCCTGACCGGGCCCATGAACTTGTTACCAAATGGGTTCGGGAGTTGGGGCGAAAAACCAGCGAACGACCAAGCAAAGCCAGACCTAACAAGGGCTCCTAGGGCCCCAAGCCGGAGAAAAAAGCGATGAAGGAACTCTTCAATCTATTGGCAACCGGAATTGCCATGGGCTTAACAGGTTTCATGGCGATCGGCCAGACTGGGGACCGGCCCCATGTTTTGCTTGTGTGCGTGGATGACCTCAAGCCCCTTTTGGGATGCTATGGCGATAAACGGGTGAAATCTCCCAACATTGACCGGCTCGCCTCACGGGGAATGCTGTTCGAATCGGCTTATTGCAATCAGGCGGTTTGCGCCCCTTCGCGCAATTCCCTTTTGACAGGGTTTCGGCCCCAAACCCTAGGGATCTACGATCTTGCAACTAACTTTCGCAAGGCCCGCCCCGAGGCCCTCACCCTTCCCAGGCATTTTCGGGATCAGGGCTACAAGACCCAGGGAATTGGCAAAATTTTTCATGTGGGTCACGGTAACACCGAAGATCCCGTTTCCTGGAGCGTACCCCATTTTCAAGCCAAGAGCATCGGCTATGCCTTGCCTGAAAACAGGGCGGTGCCAACCCGCGAAGAGGCACTTTTTGAAAATAAACCCGCGAATAATCTGGCCAAAGGCCCCGCTTATGAGAGCGCCAATGTGCCTGATAGTACCTATGGCGATGGCGTGATTGCAGACGAAGCCATTCGACGGATCCAAGAGGCTAGTAAACGACCGGACGAACCGATGTTTTTGGCGGTGGGATTTCTAAGGCCACACCTTCCTTTTTGCGCGCCCAAAAAATATTGGGACCTATACGACCCCAAATCGTTTCCCTTGCCAGAGATCACTAAACCTCCCGAGGGGGCCCCAGCATATGCACCGACAACCTTTGGGGAGTTGCGCAATTATGCCCATATTCCGAAACAGGGTGCCCTCGATGATGAGCTTCAACGAACCCTCATTCATGGATATCATGCGAGTATCAGTTATATGGATGCCCAGTTGGGCCGCATCCTCGACGAACTCGATCGATTGGGTAGGACCAATAATACCATTATCGTTTTGTGGGGGGATCATGGTTGGCATTTGGGGGACCATGGAATGTGGTGCAAGCATAGTAACTATGAACAGGCCACGCGTATTCCCCTGATTGTTTCGATGCCCGACAAGATTCGGCCAGGCAGACGCACGGCGTCCCTTACCGAAACGGTGGACATTTTCCCTACCC
This sequence comes from Gemmataceae bacterium, assembly GCA_009691815.1. Taxonomy (GTDB): domain Bacteria; phylum Planctomycetota; class Planctomycetia; order Gemmatales; family Gemmataceae; genus SYLG01. The sequence goes on from SIAL01000105.1 coordinate 8,117, forward strand.
TTTGTGAATTGGCGGGCATCCCGATCCCGCGAGGACTGGATGGTAGGAGTTTTGTCGATGTCCTGCAAAAGCCAAACCTAAAACCCAAAGCCTTTGTGCAACAGGTCTACCCTCGGGGCGACAAACTCGGTCGGGCCCTACGAACGGAGCGGTATCGCCTTGTGGAATGGAAAAAACCGGGGGAACCGCCAAGCACGGCGACCTTAGAGCTTTACGACTACAAAGTGGATCCTTTGGAGACCTCCAATATTGCATTAACGCAACCGGAATTGGCCTTTTCGCTTCAGGCCCATTTTGCGGGGATGAAGGAGGCCAAAAAACCTTTTCAGGCCGGCCAAAACAGCAAGCCAAAATCAGCCGATCGCCATGCCCTGTTTCAAAAGAAGGACAAAAACGGAGATGGGAAGCTGACCCGGGAAGAGTTTTTGGCGGAACAACCCGACCCAGACCAGGCACCAAAACGATTTGAGCAATTTGACACGGACCAAAACGGCGAACTCAGCAAGGAAGAGTTCGTTACGCAAGGCGGCAGGGTGAAGTAATGTGTTGAAAACCGATGAGGATACAGCCTTCCCTTTAGTTGATCATAATCAGGCTTAAGGGTGACCTTTCGCGCCAATCCCGCCCATCTGCAATCTGTTGGTCAAAGCAGGACTAAAGCCACAGACCAATTGGGCCAGAAAACTACCCAGATAATCCTAGACATCCTTGCGCGGCATCCTCACCTTAACCGCCGGGAACTTGCGGAGGCTTTGGGGAATGTCACCGAAAATGGTGTCAAATTTCATTTGAGAAACATCCAAATGGTGTTGTTTTTTTGGTAGTTTCCATTAAAAACATCATAGATCGGGAAAACCAAGGACTTTACGGGTTTTTCAGGTACGACTAATTAAGTTGAGAGGTTCCGTAAATGACTAGTCACGAAGCGTTGGACTACTATACCCTCCATTATCAGGGGGCGTCACCGGAGGAATGGAGGGAATGGCATCGCCAAGGTGCATGGCCATCAAAAAAATTAAATAAAAATCTAAGTGAGTTTGATATTTGTGATATGTACGGCGTTGTTTATCGAACGCTGGCTCGTTTTGCGCCTTTTAACAGAACATTGGACATTAGATTTAGTGCGGGGGACTTTTTAGTTCCAATTCGCCGTGTAGCAATGAATCCTATGGAATAGATATTGCTTCCTTTCCTGACGCTTGGGATGTTTTGGAAGAAAATTATTCGATCAAGTGCCAACAATTCAATATTGACAAAAGACAACTTCCTTTTAACGACAAAATTTTCCGCCATTACAATGATAATGGTATTAGAACATGTTTTTGATGTAGAACATTCGGTAAAAGAAATATCAAGAGTACTTGAGCCAAAAGGCATTGCCATTATACAAGTGCCAAACATTGCGTTTTTAAAAAGAAGGATACAATTGCTGTTTGGTAAATTCCCCATAACAGCAGATACATCGGATCCATCCTTTGAAAAATCATGGGATGGCCAACACCTCCATAACTTTACACTAGGGTCTTTACAAACTCTTTTCAGTAGAAACAATTTGA
>SIAL01000106.1 GCA_009691815.1 Gemmataceae bacterium
GTTTTTCGGGCTTGATTGGGGACATAATCCAGATCACATTCCGGATCGGGATTGTCTAGATTGATGGTGGGGTGGAGGACCTGTTCATGAAGGGAAAGGATGGTGGCAATAGCCTCAACACCGCCAGAAGCCCCCAAAAGGTGACCAAGCATGGACTTGGTACTGCTTATGGCAAGGGATTTTGAATGCGTGCCGAAAACGGCTTTGATCGCCTTTGTTTCCGCGATATCGCCAAGGGGGGTGCTGGTGCCGTGGGCGTTGATGTAGCCCACCTGTTCCGGATTCAATCCCGCGTCCTTCAAGGCGATTCGCATGGCATTGGAGGCACCAATTCCTTCGGGGTGAGGCGCCGTAATGTGGTAGGCGTCGGCTGTGGCGCCAATTCCCAAAACCTCGGCATAAATGGTGGCGCCCCGGCTTTTGGCGTGCTCGAGTTCCTCAAGGACGAGGATGCCCGCACCTTCGCTAAGGACGAAACCGTCACGATCGCGGTCAAAAGGTCGACTGGCCTTGGTAAAATCGTCATTGCGTTGAGACAGAGCCTTAGCGGAAGAGAATCCCCCCAAACCCATCGGGGTAATGCCCGCCTCGCTGCCCCCGGTGATCATAACCTCGGCTCGGTTGTATTGAATGGCGCGCAGGGCATCCCCAATGGAGTGGGTTGCCGAGGCGCAGGCGGTGGAAACGCATGTATTGATACCCGTAAAACCGAGTTCAATTGACACATTTCCGGCGGCCGCGTTGGAGATCATTTTGGGAATGGTGAAAGGGCTGATCTTGCCCGGACCATCTTTAATGTAACGAGTATGCTGATCTTCGAACTCTTTTAAGCCGCCTATGCCCGACCCGACGATAACGCCGCACCGAAACGGATCTTCCTTGGCAAGGTCCAAACCGGAGTGGCCAAACGCCTCTTGAGCCGCCACAACGGCAAACTGGGCGAAACGATCCAACCGCTTTAACTGTTTGGGATCCAACGATTCGCGGAGGGGAAAGGTTTTGACCTCCCCCGCAAATTGGACTTTAAACGGCGCCGGATCAAATAATTCAATCCGGCTTATTCCGCTCTTGCCTTCCAAAAGTCCCTGCCACATGGTTGCGACATCCTGTCCCAGGGAGGTGACAACACCCAGCCCTGTGACAACCACTCGACGGGTCATTTCTTCGCAAGCTCCTTTTCGATGAAATCAATCGCCTCGCCAACCGACTTGATTTTTTCCGCCTGATCCTCGGGAATGGAGATTTCAAACTCCTCTTCGAGTTCCATAACGAGTTCAACAATGTCCAAAGAATCGGCGCCTAATTGATCGAATGCGGTGGTTCGGGCAACTTGGTCAATATTGACTCCAAGGCTGTCCACAACAATCTTGACAACTCGTTCTTCTATTGAAGCGTTAACCACTGCTATGCCCTCCTGGGTCGGGCTCTTTAACTCACCCATGCCACGGAACCATCTAGTCCCGTTGGAATGGATTTATCATATTTCCACCGGTTACGGCAAGGTGACTTCCATGCACCTAATCTTTTTTACCGTTGGAACTTAGAGCTCGAACCGAACAACTTGATGATAAATAGGATATAGGGAATTGGCATCTTGGAAAGGTCTGGTCCCCATAAAACCCCAGCCCTTTCCATTATTGATTTAGTTGGCTACCCCGCAATATTCACACAGGGCAACTTTCGATCAATTCTCTTGAGAAGACCCGCTAAAATCCGCCCCGGGCCGACTTCGTAAAACTTGTCTACTCCCAAGGCGATCATTTGGCGAATGCAGGCTTCCCAGCGAACCGGTTCCACCACCTGTTTGGCCAATAATTCTGAAATGGATTCCGGGGTACTATGGGGCACACCCGTGACATTGGAAAAAACAGGGATGCGGGGAGCAACAAACCCGACCTTTTTTAGGGCGTCACTTAAGGGGCTCATGGCGGGATCCATTACCGAGGTATGAAAGGCACCCGCCACGGAAAGGCGAATCGTTTTGCCCCCCGCCGCTTGGGCGAGCCTTTCTACTTCTTGGACGGCGGGAATAACCCCGCTTATCACAAGGTTTCCAGGACATAGGTAATTGGCAATTCGGACCAATCCTTTGGATTGAGCTTGGCGGACCAACTCCTCAAGAGTGGATTCGTCAAGGAGTAGGATACTGGCCATGGTGGAAGGGATTTTCTCGGAAGCCATTTGCATGACCGTGCCCCGAAGGTGAACCAACTTAAGGCCCGTCTCGAAATCGATCGCCCCCGCAAAGGCCAAGGCTGAGTATTCGCCAAGGCTAAGGCCAGCGGTCATGGCGCAAGCGGCCAAGGCCTCGGGTTCCGTTTGTTCCAAATCGTGAAGGGCGGCAAAGCTGGCAACAAAAAGGGCGGGTTGGCTGATGTCGGTGGCGTTGATCCGTTCGGCCGGGCCGTTTTTGCAAATTTCCAACAAATTGAATCCAAGAATCTGGGCGGCCTTATCGTATAGGGATTGAACCGAGGCGTATTTTTCTGCCAAGGCCACACCCATACCCACATACTGTGCCCCTTGACCGGGGAAGAGAATCGCTGTCTGGGACATTGTGAAACCTGTTAAAGAAGAGTAATCAAGTTGAGGCCAAGCTGAGATGTTGTTGTTGGCTTTCCAGTTCTTTGGTGATCAATTGATTGAGCCCGGCTCTGGCATGGCGAGCGGCAACCGCCAAGGCGTTTCTGATCGCCCTATCATCCGAGCTGCCGTGGCACACGATGCAAATGCCATCAATGCCCAAAAGCGGCGCTCCGCCAAACTCGCTGTAGTGGTATTTCTGGGCCAAATTGGTCAGGGTGTTGATGGCTTTATCCCGCTCGACCGTAAGGCTTTCACTAATTTCTCGGGCAACCACTTTCAGGATGAATTCCGTGATGCCTTCACAGACTTTAAGGATCACATTTCCGGAGAACCCGTCGCAAATGACGACATCGACCGTGCCCCTGTGGATGTCTCGGCCTTCCACATTTCCCTTGTAGGATCCTTTAATGGGGGATTTGTTGAAAAGCTCGGCGGTTAGGCGATGTAGCTCGGGGCCCTTGCCGTCTTCCGAGCCGACATTGATCAGCCCGATGGTGGGGGTATCTTTTTTGAGAATATGGCGCGCGTAAATCAGCCCCATCACGCCGTATTGGTACAGGTGGGAGGCTTTGGGATAGATGTTGGCCCCCACATCGAGAATCAGGCACGGCCCGCGCATGGTGGGCATAATGGTGGCAATGGCCGGACGCTCGACTCCGGGGAGGAAACGGCGCGACATCAAGCCACCGGCAACCATGGCCCCGGTATTTCCCGCACTTACGATGCCGTCCACACGAGCTTGGGCCAACAGCTGCCAGCATCGGCTTATAGAATTGTCCGGCTTTCGACGCAAACCAACGGTGGCACTCTCCTCCATCCCGATCGCTTGGGAGCAGTGAAACACGCCAAGGCGGTCACTGCGGCCAAATTGATCAAGAAGTGGCTGGATTTGGGCTTCATCACCCACCAATGTCACACGGAGGTCACCATCTTGGGAAATGGCTTGTACAGCTCCGGCAACGATGGGGCCCGGGGAGTAGTCGCCCCCCATCGCGTCAAGCGCGATATGCATGGATCACTTCTCCGACCCTAGCCGGAGGATATCCTTCCCCTGGTAATGTCCACAATTGCCGCAAATTTTGTGTGCCAAAACGGGCTGATCACAATTCTTGCAATATTGAATCGCCAGGGGTTTTACTGCTTGGTGGGAACGCCTCATGCCTCGTCGGGATGAGGAAATTCGTCTTTTTGGTACGGCCATGGCTCTAACCTATCGTCCGTTTGTTCTGACTTCGGATAAAAACATAGCATAAGACTTGCGCCGCCAAATGGCCAGTCTGCCTTTTGCACTTGGGTCAGGATCACCCGAATTTCAAACGATTGGGACCAATTTTCCATGGAACGGCTTTGGGCACCTTGGAGACTTTCCTACTTGACCGGGTCCACCCCTGCCGAAAGGGACCGGAGCTGTTTTCTCTGTTTGGCGGCCAAAAGGAACGATCCCCAGTCGTTTTCACCTCAAAACCTGATTGTTGCCGCCTCCAATGATACTTTTGTTATACTGAACAGATTTCCTTATAGCAGCGGCCACCTCTTGGTATCGCCCAAACGCCATATTGCCTCCCTAGAGGATCTCACCCCGACCGAATCACTCGCACTAATGACCCACATCCAAAGCGGCACACGGGCCCTTCGTTTGGCTTTCCAACCGGATGGATTCAATGTGGGAATTAACCTTGGACAAATCGCCGGAGCCGGCGTTCCCGGGCACCTTCATGTCCATATTGTGCCTCGATGGAATGGGGACCACAACTTTATGCCGGTTACCGGGGGAACTAGGGTTATGCCTTTGCTTCTAGAAGACGCTTGGAGCAAGATTCATGCGTCTTTTACGGCGAATGCGGCCCCCCCGGACCTTGTTTAACCGAGCTTTTTGTTTCACCCCTGAGGATTTCTCCATGTCCTTGGCCCCCTATGCCCTTCCCGATTCGCTTTGCCTTGGCCGGGAACATCCTGAACCCCACCATGCCTATCGCGGCCCCTTTCAAAGGGATCGCGACCGAATCATCCACTCTACCGCTTTTCGCCGCTTAATGAACAAAACACAAGTGCTTGTGGCCCAAACCAACGATCATCACCGAACCCGTTTGACCCACACCCTAGAGGTGGCGCAAATCGGTCGAACGCTAGCCCGGGCCATGAACCTCAACGAGGATTTGACCGAGGCGATTGCCCTTTCGCATGATTTGGGCCATCCCCCCTTCGGTCACGCTGGGGAAATGGAACTGGCCGAGTGTATGCAAAACCATGGGGGATATGAACATAACAGTCATGCGCTAAGGGTGGTGGAGGTGCTGGAAAATCGGTATCCCGGCTTTCCCGGACTCAACCTGACCTGGGAAGTTCGCGAGGCGATGGCGCATCACAGCAAAGCCCCCAACGAGGACATACGGCGTTTTTTAAGGGCTGGAAGCCCGTTTTTAGAGGCACAGTTGGCGGATGCGGTCGATTCCCTTGCCTACGATGCCCACGATGTGGACGATGCCCTAGACCTTGGCCTGATTCAACCGGGCGATGTGGAGGCCATACCCCTTTGTGCTTTGGTTCTGGAAAAAGCCCGTGAGCGCTTTGGGGTTATTCCCCCCGAAGCCTATAGTTCGACGCTGGTTCGGGCACTGGTGGACATTCAGGTTGAGGACCTATTGGCCCAAACCCGGGACAACCTAAAACAGGCGAAAATCGAGTCTATTCTCGATGTTCGGGCCTTTCCTGGGCTTTTGGTAGGGCCAGGTCAAAGAATCGAAGCATTGAAATCCGACCTCGAAACCTTCCTCAAGGAGCGGGTTTACCAACATCCCAAAGTTTTGCGCATGACTTATAAAGGCAGAAGAATCCTTCGCAAGCTTTTTGACGAATTTGTCCGCATACCCAAGCTCCTACCCGAAAGAAATCAACAACAAATCCCGACATGGGGATTACATCGTGTTATTTCCGATTATTTGGCCGGAATGACCGATCGGTTTGCCCAAACCGAATACCTTCAACTTTTCGAACCCTTTCATTCGGTGTAGACTGATGGGTAAGGGTTCCGTCCCCAAATGCCCAAGGAAACTGTGTCCCAAAGAAATATCCCCATGAAAAACGCAAATAACCCCACAGAACCATTGATAGTAATGGAATCCATCGTGCCCAAACAGGTGGACCGGGTCCTCTTGGTGCTTAGAATTGTGTTCCTGTTGACCCTCTTGGGCATAGGCCTTGCCGCGTTTAGGCACTTCACGACCATTTCCCCCACCGAAGCCATGGCCCCCGCCGTGCTTGCCCTCACCGGGATTTTCGCTTTGGGCGGCATCATCGTCCTGTCGGATATGTTGGTTGGGCACAAACAAATCACCACGCTTTCCGCGGTCTATTTCGGGCTGTTGCTGGGCCTACTCCTTGGCAATATCCTTTGCACCGCCTTGGATCCCTTCTTTTTCGATTGGCAAGCCAACAAGACAGAATCCCCCCTGCGCCAAGGCATGACGGTTCTGGTGTCGGTAATCGCCTGTTATATTTGTGTCTCTCTATTGCTTCAGACCAAGGACGACTTTCGGTTTGTCATCCCCTATGTGGAATTTTCCCGTCAAGTAAAAGGGAACAAGGCTCTCCTGTTGGACACCAGCGTTATCATCGACGGGCGCATTGCCGACCTTTGTGAAACGCGACTTTTTGACAATCGAATGATCATTCCACGGTTTGTTCTAAATGAGCTTCAGGCTGTGGCCGACAGCGGGGACAGACTCAAACGAAACCGAGGCCGCCGGGGCCTTGACATCCTCAAGCGGATGCAGTCCAACCCCAAACTGGACATCCAGTTTCATGATGGCAACATTGCCGGGGCCGAAGATGTTCGCAAGGTTGACGAACGACTGGTCCTTTTGGCCCGGGTGCTTGACGCTAGGGTTGTGACCAACGATTTTAACCTCAACAAAATCGCCCAGATTCAGGGTGTCGAGGTGATCAACCTCAACGAGTTGGCCAATGCCCTGAAATCGGTTGCCCTTCCTGGCGAAATACTGCAAATAAAGATCGTTAAACAGGGTGATCAGCCCGGACAGGGCGTGGGCTATCTTGAAGACGGTACCATGGTTGTCATCGAAGCCGGTCGCCAATTCCTCAATCAAGATGTCCCAATCACCGTCACCAGCGTGATCCAGACACCCGGGGGGCGAATGATTTTCGGTCGGGCGGAAAGAGGGCCAAACGATATCAAACCCACGGAATCCAAAACGACCGCCATGGTCGCATTCCCTCAGCATAATGCCGAGGGCGGTTTCCCTAACCCCAATTCCAGCGGCAATCAGGGATCCTAAACTAATGCCGACCGGGCACTATCCCGGTTGACCGGGACCGGTCAGCAACCCTTTCATTTTTTGCACACTACCCTCAAGGGATGCCGCCGCCATGGTAAAGTTGGTGTGGTCGGAAAATTCCTTGAAGTGGGCCAGATAATAGTCCCGGGCGGATTCGAGTTTCCCCCATTTGCCCCGAAGTTTGTGTAGATAGCGGGCCCAGTCGCCGCTTAAAAATGCCGGCTCCGTGGCCCGGATCACATCAAAAAGCGTCCGGGGAACCTCTAACATCTCCGCATCTTCTTGAATTTCGTCGGCATGTTTGAGAAAGGTTCGAATCATCCACAGGTGTGCAAGCTCTATTTGGAGCAAACACACCAATTCTTGTTGGGTATTCGGGCCAGTCATTTAAGCATTCCAGGATCAGGAGGCTTTGGAATCGTGGGAAGTATGGTCCCTCCCACAGGGGCGGGTTTGCTACTGGCCTCGGCTTCCTCTTTGGAAAGTAGCACAAGGTAGGACCCTATCGCCAACAGGGCAATGCCACCAAAGAGCTTCATGCTAGGAATGTGCTCGATCCCAAAATGAAAAGGCTCCCCCGGTTTTGGATGCCAAAAGAGGCTCACAAGGGTATTGATGCAGGGGGCCAAAGCAAAGATCAAAGGTGCAATGTAGATACGATGGGTGGCCGGGTTGACACCTTCCAACTTGGCCGCATCCACGGCGGCCTTGGACGCAAAAATCACACAGATGGCCCCCACTGCCCCGGCCACTCCCGCCAAGCCGCTAAAAAGGAGGCCGTTGAAACGCCACTCGGGTTTGGCATCCTCCCTATTGGCCATAATGGCCATGGGAACGATCACCGCCAACACAAAATAGGCCACCCCAACGCACAGGATCGAGGCCAACCTGCCCCCGATGGTTCCCGGTTTGGTGGTGAGTTCCGTTCCACCATAGAAAATGATGGGGACATAGGTGCCCCAAGCGATCCCCGCACACCCCACAAAAACCAACCAAAGATATTTGTCCATAATGTCTAACCCTGACTCCTGAGTTGTCGTAACAGGCCCAACCGGGCCACCACCAAAACCGATAGCAGACTTGACCCAAGCCCACAAAACCCAACTAGGCCCGAAAGGAGAAGGATCCGCATCCATGCAAGTCCCGTGTCGCCTAACTGAGGCCAAACGGCGATAAGGGCCGCCCCCAGACCGGTCAATAGACCCGCCAAGACCAACAACCCCGATTCCGTCATTACTAGGATACCGATTCGATTCCGGGAAAACCCCAAAGCGGCAAGAAGTGCCCACTCCGCCGATCGTTCTAGCATACTTCTGGCTTGGGCAATGGCCAATCCCACCATACCCAAAAGGAGCCCCAACCAACCAAGGGCCTGAAAAGTGGCTAGGTAGGTGTTCTCCACCGCAAGAAACGAATCTAAGCGGTCTCGACTGGTCCGAATCACCGGGCCCAAAGGGGCCAATCCAGTGGCCAAAATCTGCATAAGCGCGGTTTCGTCCTCCGCGGGACAACCCGCCAAAAGCACTCGGTAACCCTGAATGGTAGGGTCAAGCTCCAGAAGGCGCTTTTGCGAAAGTAAAAGTTCCGATTGAAATACGCTGTCCGCAAGGATGCCGGCGATGATTACCTCAAACCCACCCGATTCCTCCTTTCCAAGGGAAACCGTATCCCCCATACCCTTGTGAAGGGTCCACATGAGGGTGTTCTTTTCCCCAAGGGCCAGGTTTCCAGGTTCTTCCAAAACCCGCCAAGGATTGGCCTCGTGGCCTTTGGCCTTGGCCGCAAAACGAAATCCGCCCCGCTCCAACAACGATTGCGGTACCCCTAGCAACCGGGGCCGGCCCGACTGCATCAAATTGAGACAACTAATGTCATCCCCCTCTCGTAGGCGTAGAGCCACCACATCGGCCCGGTCCAAAACCTCGGCAGCCCTTTTTCGTGCCGCAGCCGGGTCGGTTTTCGCGGCCCGTTCAATGTTGTCCAGTAACTCCGACTTTCCAGCGGCGGTGTCCAAACCCTGAAACAGAGGCTGATCCAACTCGATCCAATAACGAAATCCACCTGACCAAGAGGCCTTGTCACCCTCATTTCCCGTTTGTGCCGAGCGATGAAAGGCATCCACCGCAAAAAGCAAAAAGACGGATGAGGCCAAGAGTCCCACGCTTAAAAGGCTTCGACCCGGCTTGCGGGTGGCCCCTCGGAACCCAAGGATGATCCAATGGCGACTGTCCAAAATGCCCCGTAAATCCCATACCCTCAACATCCAGCGAAAGAGCATTAAAAATGAGGTCAGGCCAAGTGCCCCCGCCCCGAAAAAGCAACCCGCCCTGGCCTCGGCATCAACCAGTTGGGGGCCAAGGATAGACAAGCCGACCACCCCAATCCAACATCCCAACAAACTCCCAAAAAAGAGCCCTTGGCCCTTGCCTGCTCCTCCTCGGGAAAGAGTCGTCCCACTATCAGCCCGGTCGCCTGCCAATAGGTCGCTGACATTGTGGTGAAGGATAGACCTTGTTCGCCAAAACACGCTTAAAAGGAGTGTGGCCAAGGTGATAAAACTCCCAAGGGCCAATGCCTTGGGCGAGGCGGCAACAGAAAGCTTGCCCAGCAATCCGCCACCCGGCCAATGAGCTTCAAGCCAAAGAGACAATAAGCCACAATACCAAACCGCAAGGGGTGAACCCAAAGCGATTCCCACCAACCCCGGGCCGATGGCCTCGGCCAAAATGCGTCCCATAATTCGCCG
>SIAL01000107.1 GCA_009691815.1 Gemmataceae bacterium
ACCAATATTTGCAAATGGGAACCGGGCTTGGAATTTTGTTTTTAGTCGGTCGCTGGGCAAAAAAAAGGATGGTTAAAGAGGAGTGGTATCCACGCACCCTTTGCCTTGGTTTGATTTGGTTAATGGTTTTCGGACCAGCCACCGAGTTACCAACCTATGGTTTAATCGCACCCATGTTGTGTTGGGTTCATGTAAAAGCCAAACACAATCGGGCTATGGTTACCGCTGCCTTCGTGGGAATTCTTTTCCTATCATGGCGAGATCTTACAGGCCAATTTGCCCCATATTTCCCCCCGATTTACGCTTCAGCGCCCGTAGGATCAGCCTTATTAGGGATTTGGTTGATTAATGATTCCGAATCGATCCTAGACCAACCGCAAAGTAGAGTATCCGAAAACAGAATCCAATCGGGAAAGGATCTCCATCAATGAGGAGTTTTTGCCAACCGAATGAGGACCGCGACCGGGGTGCCAATTTCAGGGATGCGCTTTTCCCAAGGCTCAAAGGCTAATTCCCCATCGGCACTGGATACTTTTATAGCAAGATCCATTAGGGCGGATTCAAAATTGCTAATACTGATTAGGTCCCCATCATTGGCTAGGAAATAGGGTGGCGCCTTTGGGTCTTGGGTATTTGGTATGAGCCGACTTCCAGAAAAAACCCAATCCCCTTGAAGACCTTCGTCAACTATCGTTTTTTTGATCCAATCCTTTGCAAAAACCAACTGATTTTGGCCAAGGGCATTATTGAACCGCAACTGAATCTCCAACTTCGTACCCGTGGCAGCTTTATACTCTGGCAAAAATTGAACCGGACTTCCAGGTTTCATTCCTGCCGAAAGCATCGCGCTATGAACATCTCTCGCATCCACCGGAGCGGCTAGAATGGCTTCATGTTCCTTGGTCTTTTCCCGACATAAGAGTAATTCCAAAAAACCTTCACGGCGGACCACCTTGGAACTAATAACAACCGTCCGGATTTCCCCATCCACCTCGAGAAACACCCCTGGCCCAACCTGAACAGTTTTGGGAATCGTCTGCGACTGGGGCGTATTTGTCTCCTTTTGGTTCCCTACCTTACTTTCCGGAACAAGAATTCCAACAGCTTCCTTGGCTGGAGTAGTTGGTTTGGGATTAAAAGACTCGGAACAACATCCGGAAAGAAATAACCCGCCGATCAAAGCTAATAGGTACCTTTTCATAGTCCATCCAATCCTTCAATCCAACGGTTGAGTGTTTCAATTCCCCCTAGGTCGAGATATTGTTGACCGCTTTGGGGAATAATGTGAAGGAAGCATGGAATGCCTAACCCCCTTAATGTTTTTTGGGAGGTTTTAATTGCCTCCATTTGGGGATCGCGATCACCCGTTGATAGGAAAAATTTGGGTCCGTTATCGGGAGACTCACGGGGTAGGTTGGAAGGAATGGCACCAACCGCGGCAACGCCTTTGTAAAGGCCTTTTTGCGTTAGACCAAGGTACCCAGCCATTTGGCCCCCTTGGGCAAATCCGTGGGCGACAATTCGGTTTGGATCGATATTGGCCAATTCTTGAATTGCCTTAACGGTTTCATTGATGAACGAGGCATCGGAAACATTCCACCCTGTTTCCACATGGGATTGAGGCATCAAAAGGACCAACCGATGCCGGTTGAGTTCATTTTCCCAAAGATTGACAATTTCCTCGAGGTCATTGTCACGGCCTCTTCCAGGAGGGTGAAACCACACCACAATGCCGTGGACCTCGCGCCCAGCGCCTTTTGGCAAAAACGCCTTCCAACTGCGATCCTGGGCATTATTTGTCCCGCTAATTAAACCCGTTTGCGGTTTTTTGTCGCCGGGACGATCTCCCTGAAGGGGTCGATTCGTCGCCGTTGCCGGGTTCAAGTCGGCAAGGCCTTCTAAAGCCAAACCCGATTTCACTTTGAAGGTTTTGCTCGACATTTGGCCATTTTTTTGGACCAACAACTCCATTTCCATTCCTGGCAAAATGCGTTCCATGGATTGAACCAAATCCGCCCTACCAAATTTTGGTGGGGGTTTTAAGGCGGGAATAGCAGGACTTCCAGCAGGAAGAACAACAAAAGGCCTTGCCGCCAAAATCCGGTCACCCGATGCCAAGCCAGCCAAATCCGCGGGGCCTTTTGGGTTTACATGGCGGATAAGGATCCCTTTACCCTCATCATCCCGGATGGGGTAGATTCCCAGTTGTGCTTGCTCTTTGCTATTTGATGGACTTATTAACTCCAATCCATCAACCGGAACCACTTTATCACCTCGCTTGTAAACAAGGCTTACCTTATCCCCAGCGTAATATTTTGACATTTCGCGCTGAAACTGTGTCTGATTATCGACCGCAATTCCACCAACGGAAACAATTCTGTCACCGGTTTGCATCCCCGCTTTTTGAGCAGGAAGCCCGGTTTGAGCCGTTCCCACTTCAGGAGGATCCATCAATGGATCTCCTTTCAGGAGGATTCCCAACATTCCCCGCTTAAGGTCCTTCCCTTCCATCAATTTTGGCAGGTTTTTGAGGCAATGTTCCAGCGGTACGGAAAAACCAATTCCCGAATCATACCATTCGATTCCCGCACCATCTCCCTCACCTTGAGGGGAAAGGGGAACCAAAATCCCGGCAACCCTACCGGAAAGATCCACAAGGGGCCCCCCGTAATTGATTGGCGATATTTTCGCATCCGTTTGAATCGCTTTACCCTGGATGCGGTTTAGGGCGCTGATGATTCCAACACTAACAGAGGGTGGCGCCTCGGCTCCGGAAAGGGTCCGTCCCAAAGCGATTACAGTTTGTCCGGTTTGCAATTGTGAGATGGGAGCAACCTCGGCCACCTGAGGGGTGGCGATCGGAATTTTCAAAAGAGCAATACTACGGGTGGTATCCGTGGCAACAATCCGGGCAATATGCTTTGTCTGGTTGATGGAAACAATTATGCTAGTTGGCTTGTTGGCAAAATTAAACGCACTGGAAAGGATCCAACCATCCGGGTGGACAATCACTCCTGTGGTGGCACCGACTCCTTTTCGAAGAAGTTTATCTTGATCACGAGGTCCCCGGCCTAGGGAAATAACTTCACTGCCACCCGAGGTTTCAATAGTAACAACCGACGGGGCCACTCGTTTAACAGCAACTTGAATGGCATTTTGTAAGGGACTTTGAGCCAATAACTCGCCAATAAAAAAAGTAATAGTCAAGGTAACCGAGGAACAAATCAAGGCCGACCTCCGGTAGGTAGAGGGCTTATGGGTAGGGGAGAAACCGGTTTGGATCCCCCGGGCGCTTTCAAAGGAATAAGGTCTACCCCAACAAGTTGATCCCGCCTCCGCACATCTAAACGAATTTTATCCCCCGCCTTGTACCGGAACATTAGTTCTCGCAAGGTGTTGATAGAAGGCACAGGAATTCCATCCACATAGACAATAAGGTCATCCGCCTTGATCCCGGCAATTGCGGCGGGAGATCCGGGAATAACTTCTTCGATAAATGGGGGAGTCCGATCAATCAAATTGGAAACCAACAGGATTCCGGTGTAGGGTTCAACATCCACCGGTTTGTCCGCCTTTGGGGCCGGGCGGTAGGATTCCTTTTTTCGAACCATTTCCAAAATGCCAATTCGAGACATGCCATTTGGGCCACGAACATCGACCTGGGCTTGAACTGGAATAGCGTAATTTACCCAAGTGTTGGTCAGTTCGTTTCGAACTTCCCGCCCAACAAATCCCAATAGTTGACCATTACGATCCGTGAGGGCACCGCCGGCTGCTCCTGGATTATTGGTAATTGCGTCGACGACATAGACATTACCTGAAAAAGGTATGTCAAAAATCCCAATTCTGCCGTAAAGGCGCCCAAAGCTCGCAATGTTACCCTGCATAATGGTGACAGGTTCTTCGCGGGTTGCTATTTGAAAGGCATTGGAAAAAGCCAATACTGCCGCCCCAGGTCCTAAAATTGGCTTTTTATAGGCTTCCTCAATATCGAAAAAAGGCAAATCATCAAAAGTCTGTTTCGCGCTGCCCAATTTCAAAAGGGCAGTATCCAGTTCCGGTTCTCGTGCCAAAACCTTAACAGGAACCCTCGTTCCATCATGCAGATGGGCCACCAGGTCGCCACCCTCAATCAAATGATTATTTACGGTTAGGACCAAACCGTCCGCGGAAATCACAACCCCAGTACCATAACCCGCTAGGCCTCGAATTCCCCCGGCACCATAAAGCTTTACCAATTTAGGGTAGGTTTTATTAAATACTTGGGAAAGTGATTCCTGCCCGGGAAGGTTTGAAACCACCCCAACAACCAAAACCAAACTCAAAAACCGTAGGATCATGGGTTAACTTTCCAATCCACCACTTTGAGCCGGGCAAATGTTTTATCTCCTTGAATTACGACCCAATCCCGAGGGAGAAGTCGTCCATTCCCGTCCGCTTGCGGATTTGTGAAATGAATTTCACATGGATCCTCTTCGGGGTCAACCGAAACTTCAACCGACCAAAGGTATCCGGTTTCGGGTTCAATATACCACCGACAGGATACGCCCCCCAAAGTGGTTTTAATAACCTCGGCCATCATCGATTTTCGTTGGTTAAAGGGTTGCCCCGCTTCCTGGGGTGGCCAATAGGGTTCCACCCCACCATGGGTACAACCTTCCCCCGGAAAACCTTTAGCACCAAAGCTAAGAAATTGTCTAAGGTGAAAAGCGGCAATCAATAGTCCCCCACTCCCAACAGGATCTCGAAGCGCCTTGGGTTCCAAATCGGTCTTGAGCGGTTCCACCTGAAAATCGATCCCGTCAATATTGAGGCCTACCGAATCCATGATGGCAAGGCTATCACCATTGGCTGGTTGAGCGGGGTTTACCGTTAAGCTCCACCCACTCGGTAAGTTATTATTCTGAAAGTTGCCATGCCCTTTAAGTTGCCATGCTCCATTTTGGCCCAACAATTTGATGTGCGATTGAAGTTTGACCAGCGCTTTATCCCTGAGATTTTTGTTGAAATAGTAATTGGCAAAATTGTCTTTGGCTTCATAAATCGCTTTGACCACCTCCGGAATTGGCTTAGCGGCTGGTTTGGGTTGACCAGGGCGTCCCGGGGGCGGTTCAGCTTTCGCGGGAGCATCATTCCGTTCACCGGAAATCAACCGAACCAACAAATCGAGTTTTTTCGTTTCGCCCGCCTCGGTAACCCTTCGGATTCCAACCGGAACCTTCCAACCCGCCGGAATGGTCCCCAAAATATTTTTGAATTGATTGACCGTGGTGATGGGGCGACCGGCAAAATTAATTATTTGATCCTCCGGTTGAATACCTCGCCTAAGCGCATCACTGGGAAAGACCTGATTAACCAAAACCCGTGAAACAACGGAATCGTCAACGGTGCCAACGAGCGCCCCCAAACCGGCATGATGAATGCGAAGGCCGGCCTTAAGTGATCCCAAAAACTTTTTGCATTGGTTGATGCTAATTGCATAACCAACGCCTGAATTAACCCGCCCCCGCTTATCAAAGGAACCACGACCGTTGATTCCTATCAATTCCCCCTTCATATTGAAAAGTGGCCCGCCGGAATTTCCAGGATTGATGGACGCATCCATTTGTATGCAATCAGTGTACTCAAACATTCCACGCTCGGGATATTGGTAACGGTGCGTGCCGCTAATCAGGCCAAAAGTAACCGTTGGGGTATAGTCGCTGGCCAAAAGGAACGGGTTTCCCGAGGCTACAGCCCAATCCCCAGTGAGCACTTGGTCGGAATCTCCAAGGACCGTAAATGGAAATGTGAAATCCGGTTTGGGAGGGATCAATTTGATCAAGGCAAGGTCGCCCATTTTGTCGAGGCCAACAATGACTCCATCGTACAATTTGCCATCCGGAAGCCCGCATTTGATTGCAGGGCCACCATTACCCACCACATGAAAATTCGTAAGGGCATAACCATCCGAAGAAATTAAAACGCCCGATCCGCCACCGCTTACCACCGCCACCGTGGGCGGGCTGATTTTCTTTACCAAGGCAATCCGCTCATTCTCAAGACGAATGACTTCCGCGGACGGGATCTGCGCCGGCTGCATAAGAGTTGTAAACGAGAAAGCAATCGAGCATATAAAAAACGGAGACATAGTATTACCTAGAAACCTTGGGGTTGGCGAGAATAATATGTCTACCAAAAGGGGAAAGATCGGAGCTTTCCACAAGGATTTTCAAAACCTGAACATCCTTGAGGTTTATAGCCAGTTTCTCAGGATTTGACCGGTTGCTTCGGGAGATTTCCACCTTGGCTAAAACCTTGCCATCCCCTTCTATTCGCAACCGCACTACCCCTTCGGCAATTCCTGTGGCATCATCCAAACCAACCATGGCTTGCAATTCACGATATTCACCCGCCAAGGAATACGAAAGGGAGGTTGGGGATGGCATTGCCAATCCCCGTTGATAGGGCACACCACCCAACTTGATTCCACCGCCATCCGGATTTGTGTTCCGTCGAACTCGGTCCAAACGATCATCAAATCCGATAACCGCCCCTTCCAACCAATCCAAATCCGAAAGCCAAGCCAGTTTGCCCCGGCTAAAATCCAGCTTCAATATCCGTTCCAAGGGAAGGGCAACCTCAATTCCACAAACAAGAGTTAAAGAAACCCCTTTGGAAGAAGCGGACCGAATTTTTCCAATCTCAAAAATTTGCCCCCCAGTATCTTCCACCCGACACAATGGAGCCAAAAGGGTTGGATCAGGCCCTCGTAACCAAAGCATGCCATGCAAATTGGCTTGAGGAACCGGCAGTTCTGTTTTCCCGGAAGCAGGGGTGAAGCCTATGGATACACCATCCAAAGAACCGGAACCCAAGGTGCCTTCAAGGCCATTTATGGTGGTCTTTTCTAAATTATCCTTATCCTTTCGAACAATCGCTAAAACATCCCTTTTTCGAGGACGCCCCATCCGGGATTTCCAATCGGCCTGAGCGGGAGCATCCTGCCCGGGCCGGAGCACGCTTGAAACTTTTGCTAGGGGAATACTCCAAGGGCCATTTTCAAAGGTAAGCCATTCAAGATTCGGACCCTTAACAAGGAAAGATTTACCAAGGATTTTGGTTCCATCCACCAAAAGCGCTTCACAATAGGTCCCGGGAAGTTGGATTTTTGAGGCACAATCCATGCTCAAAACCTGTTCCATGGGATAGGACTTGAGCCCGGCAGCCGATTGAAAAACCCACTTGGAATTATCCCCGGAAACAATCGTTCCTAACAAAGCCGACCCATCCATCAACCTTAGGGTCGGTTGCGATTGGCTTAAAAGCATCATCAAAAACAGGGTGCAAAATTCCAAGTATTCTCCAACCTTTGCTTGCTAGGAAAAAGACCCTGAACAAAAACCGAAATAGGGGATCAAGGGCCGGTAACCGCAGGTGCGGGGACCGTTTGGGAAAGTTTCTTAAAGTACAATTCTATGGCTTCTCGGTACTTGGTGGGAGCATTTCGCGTTAGCTCAACCAAGGCCTTGACGCGTTCTTTCTCGGGCAACTTGCCCCACACACTTGCCAATTCTTTAACTCGTTTGGAGTCAACAACCCCCTGCCCTGAAACGCCGCCAGGCCTACTGTCTTTGGCTGGTTCCGTCGGTTGGGGATTATTACCCGGCTGTCCTTGTGAAGGCGCTCCGTCTGGACAATTGCCTTGATTGCTGGAGGACGATTCTTTTTGTTGATTTTCAAGCTCTTTGATCATTTCATCCAATCGAGCGACCACCTCTTTTTGGATTTTTTGGGTTGTTTTGCCGCCTCTGGTTACCTCAAGGCGCCTTTGGATCATTTCCATCTTTCGACTGATCCAAGACAAGTCCTTTTCTTTCCAAGTTGTCAAATCGTAATACAAAAGCATTCCAAGCATCCGATAGCGTTCGGGAAGGTTGGGAACATCCTGAAGGAGTCTGTCAATCGAGGTTGTGGCTTCGTTTTTCATCATCAATGCATGTTCGGAAACGGCCCTGTGGTACAAATAGGTTCCCGGGTCGGCGACTTTTTCAACGGCAAAAAGACTAAGCGTCTCAAGGGCCTCCTCATGGATACGCCGAAGGCTAAGTGCTCTTGCAAAGGAAACACCAACATTGGCTCGAACAAAATCAGGATATTTTGGATCCTTAAAAAAGGCAGGTACCCCGGCTGGAGGCAATGATTCTTTATTTCGGGCCTCCAACAACATCACTTCCAATCCGGCATCACCCAGAGCCAAGGCATCCGCGAACTTGTCCGAGAGCGGCAAATCCCGGGAGAAACATTGGTCTATTAATGGCTCTACGGACGGTTTCCAAAGTCCTCGGCTTGTTAGGTATTCGCGAGCTTGTTTTTTGAGGGCATCGTGAGGTTGTTCGGCCAACATCCCAAAACCCGCCTGTCCAACTGGAACCGGTTTTTGTTCAACATCCGCCCCAAAGGCAACCCCTCCGTGCCATCCCCCCAACAACATGGCGGTAACGATAGTCCAGGGAGCAGTTCTTTTTCGAGAAATAAATCCTTGCATAGTGAAACCGTTCCCTTTCCTAAATAATTGAAACTACTTTACTGGGCCTTGTTTCGGCCCAAAGCCATGTCCCGCGTTACCTTGGTGATCTTTACTTGTCGTTGGCCTAGGTCAAATAGGTCTTTGCGTAGAGACTCAATTCGTTCCCGTTCTTTGGAATCCGTTGCGTTTGAAGGCTGTTCGCCATTCAATTGTTTTCCGTAAACGACCGTTCTTTGGTTTAGCCTAGCCTGCATCGAACGAACCATTTTTAACTCGGCAATCTGATCCAAAAGCCTTTGGTCATTGTTAGGGTTGCTTTCCCCTTCTTTGCCCGCTTCACTTGGTTTTGGCTTGGGTTTCTGGTCTTGCCTGGCTTTTTTGAGGGCCCCGATCATTTCCTTTAGGGTGTCGATGATCTCCGTTTCAACACCTTGGGTGATTTCTCCGACCTCGGTTTTTTTCAATTTTCCCGAAACCAGAATCATATCCGTTCGTACCTGACCAAATACCTCCGCGAAAGCAATGGCAGATCCTTCTTGTTCAATCAGGGTAATGGCAGCAGTAGCCTCTCGAACAATGGCATCCTCGGCATCACCCAATTCCAAACCCCTTTGGTCTTCCGCCCGGCCTGGTTTTTTGGTCGAAAGGGCAGCAATCGCCTTATCCAATTCTTCCGTGGAGGTTTTCACGGCGATTTGCATATTGAGCAATTTTTCACAACGGGCCTGCAGTTTGGCCAACATTTGCTTCAATTCTTCTTCACGCAATTGCTGGAGGAGGTCCTCGAGCTTTTTTTGTGCCTGCTTCAGTTTATCCAAGGCTTGTTGCTGATCCTGGGAGGCACCCGGATTGTCCCCCTTTTTGATTTTATCTTCCGCTTTATCCTGATCCTTGGTGGCTTCCTTGATCTGTTTTTTGGCCTGAGCCTGTTCACCCGATTCAGGCGGGGGTGACTCTTCGGATTTTTTGTCCTCGTTAGGGTTTCCTTGGCCCGGTTTGCTTTCGCCTGATTTGCCGTCCTTATCTTTGCCGTCCTTGTCTTTGCCGTCCTTGTCTTTGCCGTCCTT
>SIAL01000108.1 GCA_009691815.1 Gemmataceae bacterium
TGGTGAATGTCGGTGGCGGGGTTTGGTCCCGAAACCGTTATGGTTTGGTCTTTTCCAATGGAAAGGATTGCCCCTTTTTTGGATTGGGCTTTGGTTGGAATTTGGGTTTCCCAAATAGGATTTTTTCGCTCCTTAATGCCAGATAACCAAGTGGCAAATTCCTCCTCGGATTTTTTGGTTATTATTTTGCCTTTGTTTTCCCATTCTGCGATTTCTAAATCCAATCGAACCAATTCGTCCTTTTGATTGTTGGTGGGAACCTCCAAAAGGGGGGCAGAGTTGCCGACCGCTCCGATCCCGCTTTCCGGCAATCGATTGAAAAAAGCATAGAGCCGATAGTAATCTTTTTGGGTGATGGGGTCGTATTTGTGATCGTGGCATTGGGCACAGGCAATGCTCATACCCAACCAAACCGTTGCCGTGGTGTTGACACGATCAATAATATAATTATTGAGATATTCTTCGGGAATTGCTCCTCCCTCGAATGTAATCATATGATTGCGATTGAATCCGGACGCAATTTTTTGATCGATAGTCGCATTAGGTAGTAAATCCCCGGCCAATTGCTCTATGGTAAATTGATTGTAGGGCATGTCTGAATTGTATGCTTTGATTACCCATTCCCGCCATTTGGTCATATCCCGGGCGGTGTCAAGGTGGTAGCCATGGGTATCGGCATAGCGGGCGGCATCAAGCCAATCGAGGGCTAATCGTTCTCCATGGTGTTCCGAGGTTAGTAAACGATCCACAAGAGTTTCATATGCGGTAGGAGAATTGTCCTTGAAGAAGGCCTCGATTTCCGAATGGGTAGGAGGCAGCCCCAGCAGGTCGAGCGTTAAACGGCGAATGAGAGTATATTTATCCGCCCGAGGGGAGGGGTTAATTCCACTATATTTGAGTCGTTCCAACAAGAAACGATCGACGGGGTGGGTTACCCCTGATTGGATTTGTCTGTTATTCGTTTGGGGCAGTGGAGGGCGTTTGACTTTGGTAAATGCCCAGTGCGTTTCGGTTTTGGCACCTTGGCGAATCCATTCTCCAATTAAAGCAACTTGGGCTTTGGTGGGGGTTTTTCCCAATTTTGGTTGGGGCATTACTTTTTTGGGATCTAGGTGGACGAGCCGGAGATAGAGGTCGCTTTCTTGAGGTTTGCCTTCGATGATGCCTGATTCCAGAAGGCCCTCGGAAGTGTCCAAGCGTAAATCGGCTTTGCGCTGGTTGGCGTCGGGACCATGGCAGGCGAAGCAATACTCGGATAGGATTGGGCGAATTTCCCGTTGAAAGGAAATGGCTTCTTTAGGTGTCGGTTCCTTGAGGCCTGTTTCCGCAATCGTAGCCGAGGGTGGAAAGCTAAAAAGACTGACCAAACCGAGGGCAAAACAAAAACCAAACGATTTCCAATGAAACATGGCACAAATCTCAAGGGCAGGTATTTTCATTTTATGTTTCCGCTTACGCCTAAGTCGACTGGGGTGTTGGAAATCGGGTGAAGGTAGGGGGACTTTTATAAAAGCCCATTACTGCTTCACAATATGGTATTTCCCCGGTTCAAGACCAGTTACCTTTTGACTGGTTCCGTCTGGCCAATGGATGTTAATGGATTGGGGAGTCGCATTTTCCGGGAGGCCAAAAGTGATGCGGCGATCGCCACTAGAAAGGTAGCTTCCCCCTCCTTTGGCAAACCGGGTTAGTTTTTTTCCTTCTACGGTGAGTTCGACTCGGGAACCAACGATGTCAGTATTGTTTTTTCCAACCAATTCGATTCCTAAAAAGGTGGGCTTTTTCCCTAAGGTTTTTGTCGTGTTTTGAAGGATCGAGGCATTTTCGTTAGCGTGGCAAACGGCTAAATCGGGCCACCCATCGTTGTCCAGATCCCCCGCCACTAACCCTCGCCCCAAATGATCCCCGGCGAAATAAGTCCCGGAGGAATTACCCACTTCTTCAAATTTACCGCCGCCAAGATTGTGCAGCAAAACGGCCCTTTGGCGAATTTTTGCTTTGACGGGGTGATAGATAACATGGCCGTTGGAAACCATGATGTCTTCCCAACCATCTAGGTCGAAATCCGAAAAAACGGTTCCAAAACCCACATGAAGTTGGCCAATGGCAGCAATGCCAGATCTTTGGGTTCGAAATTGAAAAAAGCGTCGATTTCCCTGAGAAACATTGCCATAAAGGCTGTGGAGTTCCCCTTCATAATTGGTTACCCAAATCGAAGCCTGCCCCGAACCGTCATAGTCGGCGGCGTCCACCCCCATGCTTCCGTTAGGCATTCCTCGATCATCCCGGGCAACTCCCCATTCCAACCCCACCTCTTCGAAATGAATTTTTCCGGGGGTGGATTTGTTTATGTAAAGGAAGTTGTCCACCGTATCGTTTGCCACATAGACATCGGGTTTGCCATCATTGGTCACATCGACACATACGACCCCCAATCCCTTGCCATATTCCTTATCAACCCGGTCCATGCGTAGGCCACTCACCTTGGAAACATCGGTAAAGGTACCATTGCCGTTGTTTCGCCAAAGGGCATGGGGAACGGCATCGAATTTTTTGGGTGGGCAAACATCCCTGTCCACATTAAGCGTATAGCCTGGGCATTTGGGATCATTAGCCAGCGACCAATTAACATATTGGCACAAATAGAGATCGACAAAGCCGTCGCCATCAAAATCCGCGGCTCCCGCCGAAGTGGACCAAAAATGGGATTTATTGAACCCCGCTGCATCGGATTTATCCACAAAAACTCGGGTACCCGGCAAGGGACCAGCTTCGTTGTGCATGAGTGCCAATCGACCAAATCCGGTGATTACAAGATCGGGCCAACCATCCCGATCATAATCAAAAACCGTTGCCCCATGATTGTAGAAAAGGGGTTTGTCGATACCGGTTTGTTTAGAAACATCCTCAAAGGTCCAATCTCCCTTATTTCGATAGAGTTTAGAGGGATAACCGATGATTGTTCTTTCTTCGACTCCCGCGGGATGATTGGGGTCCCCCTTTTTGGTAATGGTCCCTCCACCATTGATAAACAAATCCAGTTTTCCATCTTTGTCAAAGTCGATAAAGGATAGTCCTCCTCCCAAGGAGTCAAGGATGGCATAGTGCCCCGGGTTTTCATTGGAATTTCGGTAAGCGAATTGAACGCCGGCCTTTTGGCTAACCTCTTCAAAAGAGAACGCTTTGGGGCGTTCCGAAGTTTCAGCCGGCATATTGCCGGTAGGCTGAGAAGGTTGTTTACCGAGACCTTGAGGCGCTTTTTTGGGGCTAGGTTCCCCCCCACAACCCCAAATTCCCAGCAACAGTATTGGGATCACCAAATGGCTTAAATTTTTTGAAGGAGTCATAAGGATGGCATTCCCGGGGAAAAATGAAGAAAAACGAATTGGGTCCTAGTGCAATGATAGGGGTTGAAGGGGCATTTCCAGAGGGAAATTGCCTATTAAAAGATCCCCTCCGGTCCGCGACCTTTGTAATTTTGGGGAAAATGGGTTATTTGGTAATGAACAACTAGTGGCAAATATAGGATTTGGGAATTTTGGGGTTGATCCTTCCTCTTTCTTTGGTTTATTTCCATTTACTCAAACCCAGCCGTCATGGTCGGGTAGGCCGAACTATGGCAAATCGGGTCAGTCCGGATAGAATATTCGGCATTGGTTTAGGGTATAATATAACGGGTAATAGTTCTCCCCGCCCCGTATCTACTTAAGGATTTGGACGAATGGTTGTAAATACACCGACATCTCCCCGCAAGTTCGAGGAAGTTGATTCGATTACCATCCGGTTCGCTGGTGATTCAGGTGATGGAATGCAGGTGGTGGGTACCCAATTAACCAATGTTTCCGCGATCATGGGCAATGACATTGCCACCTTCCCGGACTTCCCGGCGGAAATCCGCGCTCCCGCAGGAACGCTGGCCGGGGTTTCTGGTTTTCAGGTACATTTTGCCAGCACGGATATTCATACACCGGGTGATTCGCTTAATTGCCTCGTTGTGATGAACCCTGCGGCTCTAAAAACCAACCTCAAGGACCTTCAACCGGGCGGGATACTTATCGTCAATAGTGATTCTTTTGGAATTACGGACCTTGCGAAGGCTAAATACGCCACAAACCCCCTTGAAGATGGCTCCCTTAAGGGGTATCGCATTGTCAAGGTCGCAATCGACAAACTCAATCGTGAAGCGGTCAAAGATTCTAATTTGGCCTTGCGTGACGGGGATCGTTGCAAGAATTTCTTTGCCTTGGGTTTGGTATTCTGGATGTTCGAGCGGAGCCAGGAAACCACGATAAAATGGCTTCATTCCAAATTTGGAAAAAAGCCTGACATCCTCCAAGCTAACATTAAGGCGCTAAAGGCCGGGTATAACTACGGCGAAACCGTGGAATTGATGCCGATTCAATATCGAGTCGCCAAGGCCAAAATCGCCCCGGGGACCTATCGCAAAATTACCGGTAACGAAGCTCTGGCTATGGGCCTTGTGGCGGCATGTGAATTGGCGAACAAGAATATGGTTTGTGCAAGCTATCCGATTACGCCCGCCACAGATGTCCTTCACCAGCTTGCCGACATGAAAAATTTTGGTGTCAAAACTATTCAGGCGGAAGATGAAATTGCCGCCGTCGGGATGGCGATTGGGGCATCCTACGGTGGGGCCATTGGCGTTACCGGCACGAGCGGTCCGGGTGTATGTCTCAAATCGGAAGGTATAAACCTTGCCGTGATGACAGAGCTACCTTTGGTGATTATTGATGTTCAACGGGGCGGGCCAAGCACTGGCCTACCGACCAAGACAGAGCAATCCGACCTGCTTCAGGCCTTTTTTGGACGAAACGGTGAATCTCCGGTGGCAATAATCGCCCCAAAAACGCCTGTGGATTGCTTCAACATCGCGTTCGAGGCGATCCGCATTGCGACCGAGTTTATGGTTCCCGTTTTTATTCTTTCCGACGGCTACATTGCCAATGGGGCGGAACCTTGGCTTATTCCCGATGTGAATAAACTCCCCAAAATTAAGATTAACCACCCGACTGGACCAAACTCGGAAGCGTCCGATGGGGTCCACGAAAATGGCGCGGGTGAACCGGGTAAATTTCTTCCCTATAAACGAAATGATAACCTCGTTCGCCCTTGGGCCATACCCGGTACCGTTGGTTTGGAACACCGAATTGGTGGTATCGAAAAACAGGATGTTACTGGCAACATCAATTACGAACCAGCCAATCATGAGCTTATGGTCCGCACAAGGGCCAAAAAAGTGGCCAATATCGCCAAAACCATACCTGACCTTACCATTGAGGGAGATCAAGAAGGGGAGCTACTCGTTATTGGTTGGGGCGGAACCTACGGGACCATTGCCACGGGGGTTCAAAAAGCCCGCCTAAATGGGTGGAAAATAGGTCAGGTCCATTTTCAATACCTTAACCCCTTTCCTAAAAACACCGCCGATGTTTTTAAGAAATTCAAGTATTTTCTGGTTCCCGAACTCAATAGTGGCCAGTTGCTACTCCTCCTTCGAGGAATGTTCCTTATCGATGCCAAAGGCCTCAACAAGATTCAGGGAAAACCATTCCTCGTTTCAGAGATCGTGGATGGAATACAACTTTTTTTTAAATAATTGGAAACCCTCACAAGATTTAGGCGTATTTTTTTAGAAGGTGATTAACATGACAGTAACAGCACTACCCACATTGAAACCAGCCGATTTTGCCAGTGACCAGGAAATCCGCTGGTGCCCCGGGTGCGGGGACTATGCCATTTTGGCCCAAGCTAAGAAAGTCCTTAGCACGCTTCCCTTCCCCAAAGAAAAGATGGTTTTCATCTCCGGAATTGGCTGTTCAAGCCGGTTTCCTTATTACCTGAACACCTATGGTTTCCACACCATCCATGGCCGGGCGCCTACCTTTGCAACCGGCCTCAAATTGGCCCAGCCCGACCTCATGGTTTGGGTGGTAACCGGTGACGGTGACGGTTTGTCGATTGGTGGCAACCACCTTATTCACGCCCTTCGGCGCAATATTGACATTAAGATTTTGTTGTTTAATAACGAAATTTACGGCCTTACCAAAGGACAATACTCTCCAACCTCTCGCTTGGGAACGAAGACAAAAACCAGCCCGGGCGGGTCGATTGAAGCACCCATTCGCTCGCTTTCCCTTGCCTTGGCTGCCGAGGCGACTTTTGTGGCCCGAACCATGGACTTGGACCCGGGTCATACCGCCAGCACCCTGCAACGGGTTGCGGCCCACAAGGGTTCCGCCTTTGTGGAAATTTACCAAAACTGCAAAATTTTCAATGACGGTGTATTCAACTATGTCACGGACAAAGCACTAAGGTCGGACAACGCTCTTTACCTTGTCCATGGCAAGCCAATGATTTTTGGCAAGGAAAACAACAAAGGCATTCGCCTTAATGGGCTTGATCCCGAAGTTGTAACCATTGGTAAAGATTGTGCCTTGGATGATATTCTGGTTCATGACGAAACCGCTGCTAATCCAATGATGGCCTATCTATTGAGTCGGTTTTCCTATCCCGATTTCCCGGAGGTTTTCGGTGTGCTCCGCTATGTTTCAGAACCCACTTATGATGAATTGATGGCCAAGCAAATGGCGGAATCCTTGGCGAAAAGAGGGAAGGGTGATTTGCAGAAACTCTTCCGAAACGACGACCTTTGGACCGTGGAATAAAACCGGTCAATCTACTTCGATTTATTGCCAAAGGCACCCGGTTTGGGTGCCTTTATTTTTGGCCAGCTTGTCTTTTGAAAATCGATCGAATCCCAAAAAGGGCCCTCTTATAGCCCTTTTCGCGCAATCCATTTATCCAGCTCGTTGGCAAAGGATTGTTTGTGCTTGGCGGTGAAGCCGGATGGTCCCCGCATCCTCTGACCTTGGGATCTCATTTCGTCCACCAAATTACGAGTGGCAAGGCGATCACCCATGTTTACATCGGTATAAAGTTCCCCCCTTGGATTGAGTGCTTTGGCACCTTTTGCAACCACATCCGAAGCTAGGGGAATGTCCGAGGTAATCACCAAATCTTTAGTGTCAACCAATTCCACAATCTTTCGATCAGCCGCATCCAACCCTCCTGGAACAAGGAGCATCCTAACAAAGGGCGAGGTTGGCAATGTCAAAATTTGATTGGCGACAAAGGTGGCGACAATTTTTCGCCTTTCGGCGGTTTTATAAACCAGCTCCTTGATCTCTACTGGGCAACCGTCAGCATCAACCCAAATGTGCATTACAAACTTTCCTCATTCTTTCGGTGGCGGGGAACTATTTTTCAAGTGAGGCAGAGTCCAAACCATGTTCAAAAGGTTAAAACTTCGAGTTTGACCTTCTCAAGGATAAATGCCTTTAACCCCGCCATTTTAAATTGAATTTTTACTCGTCTTAGGATGCCGGTTCCGGAAACTTCAATCACTTTACCTGTCCCGTAGGTTGCATGTTTTACCATGGACCCTTCTCGCACTTTAGGCGGGGGACCATTAGTGGTATGCGTGGGATCCGATGCGGTTAAGGAGATTGCTACCGGTTTTGGCTTAATGGCAATGGGGGTAGGTTTACTATGGGTTTCGTGAGGGAAATCCCAAGGCTCCGGTTCATGGCCAAAACTCATGCCGGATCGGGTCAAATCGACTATTTCCATGGCTTCGTTAGCGTCGTTCAAATCGCGAATGAACCTACTTGGCATGGTGGCGCGGGTCATTCCTCGAAAAGACCGTTCATCGCAGTAACCCAGGTAAAGTTCATGCATCGCCCGGGTTATTCCCACAAAGGCAAGGCGCCTTTCCTCCTCGATTTCCTTGGTATTGGAGGTATCCCCAGGACCACCCGGCAAGG
This sequence comes from Gemmataceae bacterium, assembly GCA_009691815.1. Lineage (GTDB taxonomy): Bacteria > Planctomycetota > Planctomycetia > Gemmatales > Gemmataceae > SYLG01. The sequence continues at coordinate 7,845 of SIAL01000108.1, forward strand.
CAAAAGAGCTGGGAAGGATTCCCTCCTCCATGGCAATCATAAACACCACGGGAAACTCTAGGCCTTTGGCGGAATGTAGGGTCATTACGGAAACACAATTGGAGTCTTTATCGTAGCCATCGAGGTTGCTCGATAATGCAACATTTTCCAGAAATCCGTGAACGGATCCATCCGGTTGGTTCTGCATAAATTGAACGGCAACGGTGATCATTTCCTCGATGTTGGCCAATCGTTCTTGGTCTTCCGCATGGCCGGAAATTTCAAGAGATTTTTTATATCCACTTTTGTCTAGTAAGGTACGAACCGCATCGACGGGAGAACCGTCCACCAAAGTACTAAACCCATCCATCATACGGGCAAAATCCATTAGCGCCTTCACCACAGCGGGCCTAAGGCCGGGTACTAGCCGTGCTCGCCTAGCCGCCTCCATCAGGCAAAGTCCCTGTTCCTTGGCAAATAACACCAGTTGATCCAGCGTTGTTTTGCCAATTTTTCTGGCAGGTTCGTTAACAATTCGGAGGAAACCAATATCGTCACGGGGGTTAACCATCAATCTTAAATAGGCAAGGACATCTTTGTTTTCCTTCCGGTCAAAAAAGGCTAAGCCTTTGACGATTTGAAAGGGTATCCTTGATCGAATGAAGGCCCCTTCCAAGGTTCTGGTAAGGGCATTTGTCCGTACAAATACGGCTATATCCCGATAATTCCACCGTTTTGCTTGCGCGATTTCGACAATTTTATGGGCAACACCCGACGCCTCGGATTCTCCTGTTTCGTAGATGGTAAGGTTTACCGGTTTACCCTGCTGGTTGTTGGTCACCAAAGGTTTTGGCTTCCGTTCCGAGTTTTTGCGAATGAGGGTATCCGCTACGGCCAATATATTTCTGGTGCTGCGGTAATTTTCACCGAGATTAATGACCTTGGTGTTGGGATAGTCCCGCTCGAAATCCATGATGTTTCGAATGTCACTACCTCGGAACCGGTAGATGGATTGGTCGGGGTCACCCACGACGCAAAGATTCGGGTGGTTGATATTGAGGTCCCGGGCAATGGCGTATTGGGCTTTGTTTGTATCCTGATATTCATCCACTAGGGTGTAATGCCACCGATTATCGAGTTGTTCCCGCAATACGGGATCTCTTTGCAGGAGGAGGGCGGGAATATAGAGCAAATCATCGAAATCGCAGGCGTTGGCCCCTTTGAGCCGAACCTGATATCTCGGATAAATTTTAGCCACACTTTGTCCAAAATAGTCCCGTACGCCTCCACTATAATTTTCCGGTGTGACCAGTTGGTTTTTGCATTTGCTTATGGCGTTGCCGAAACTACCCACATTGCTTGCCGTTGGCGCTATACCGGCATCTTCTATCGCCAGTTTTAACAGCTTTTCCCGATCATCCATGTCGTAGACAACAAAGTTACGCTCAAGGCCGGCCAATTGGCCAAACTCGCGCAAAAGCCTTACCCCGAAACTGTGAAAGGTGCTTATGTGTACTTGGCTGTGATGTACCAAGGCTTCAACCCGGTGGCGCATCTCTTGGGCGGCTTTGTTGGTAAATGTAATTGCCAAAATTCGGCTGGCATGAATCCCATTTTGGAGTAGCCAGGCCACCCGTCGGGTAATCACCCGTGTTTTGCCGCTTCCCGGACCCGCTAAAATCAATAGGGGTCCCTTTCCGTGAGTTACGGCCGCGGCTTGAGATTCGTTGAGGTTATCCAATAAGGATTGG
>SIAL01000109.1 GCA_009691815.1 Gemmataceae bacterium
ACCAGCCCCTCCGCCCATATCATACGGTCCAACGATGTTGCCGATTGGCGAGATGCCATGACCTTGGTTGCTTCCGATAACGATTGGCACAACCATTTGACTAGCCGAGCGTTGGAAACAGCTTCGAGATATACTTGGAAACGGTGTGCGGAGCTCACTTTGGTGGGTTACCAACATACCCTAGGCCTAGCAAATCCCATGGCCAATCGGTCCCATGCGGCGTAAAGTCGTTCGCCCCATCTGGACGAATGTTTGGGTCGTTTTATCAAATTTGCTGGGGATACACTGATTTGGTCCGTATCCTATTCATTTGGGACAATTAGGAACAATTGCTGAGAATTGCCAGTTTATGAGTGTTAAGGTTACCCGTAACAAGGCCCCGCTTTCTCCCAGCCTCAACGGACTTTCCGGGCACATTTGGGTGCTTGACGATGGCAAAGGGGCCACTGCGACCATTTGGCCAGAAATTGGTTTTAACCTGATTTCTTGGACCGTCCCGGTTGCCGGGACTTCCTTCGAATTGATCCACCAAGACCCCCACCTGTTTGAAGATGGCAAGCCAACCCGATCCGGCAACCCGGTATTATTCCCTTTCCCCAATCGAATCGTTGGAGGAAAATACACTTGGGACGGCAAAACCTATCAGCTTGCGCGAACGGGTGACCAAGGTACGACCGCCATTCACGGTTTTGCTTGCCGAACCGGTTGGAAAGTTCTTGAAACCGGCGCAGACGAAGCGGGTGCCTGGATCACCGGAGAGTTTCTGCTTTCGCGAGATGCCCCAGCCGATAGGGACCATTGGCCCACGGAGGCCAGACTCCGCCTTACCTATCGTTTGCAATCCCACCATGGCAAAAGTCATTTGCGTTTGGAGGCGGTGGTGGATTCCCCGGGAGGCGATTCCCTTCCCTTCGGGTTGGGCTATCACCCCTACTTTGCCATTCCAAAGGATTCGGGGGCCGAACTCAAGGTTCCGGCGAATGCGTTTTGGGAATTAGAGGCTTGCATTCCAACCGGAAGGCGACTTCCTTTGGACGCAGGTCGAGATTTGTCCCAATTTCGATCCTTTGATTCGGTTTATGTCGATGATGTGTTGGGGGAATTGCCAGAGGCGACCCCAACCACCACGGGACTAGGCCAGGAATCACTGCATTTGCGCGGGGAAATCCGCTATCCCCAAAAAGGGATCCTTGGGATTTGGTGCGACCGCCACTTTCGCGAGATCGTGGTCTTTACCCCACCCAGCCGCGATGCCTTTTGCATCGAACCCTACACTTGCCCGACCAACGCCATCAATATGCCCCACTTCGGGGCGAACGAGGGCTGGATCCAACTCCCCCCGAACCAAATCTGGACCGCTATCAATGAATGGACCTTTGGTTAACACCAACCCAAAAAATCAGTCATGAAAAAAATACCAAGACGATCCCGAATGCCTATCCTTCCCGCCTCACTCCTTGAGCGTTTGCGTGGCCCGCTGGCTATTGTCAATATGCACCATGAGGAGGCGATCCAATGGGTCCAGGCTTTGGGGACGGAACGCATTACCCAAATGGCCCAGGGCGATGACCTCCCTCTATTTTTCTTTTTTGACGATACCAGGGCAAAGGCACTGGACCACTACTTCCGGGAACTCGACTTTCCCGCTCGAACCGAGGCGCTTTCGGACCTTTGGGACATAACCCCCAAACAGACTCTGCTTTGGGCTCCTCAGCGAAATGATGAACGGGAATTGAAACTGGACATTGTCGAACAGGCATGGCATGCGCTTCTCCCCGGCGGACTGTTTCTGGTTTGGGTACCGACCAAAGATCTGGTGGACACCTCCCCCATGGTGCGCAAGGTTTTCGGTCGCATCCATGAAGTCCCCGAAGGAAAAAACACCCTCATTTGGGCCCAGCGAACCGGGGACAATCCCAAAAGACGCCATGAAATCTCCTTTACGGCAAAAATCACCAAGAAGGGTCCCTTTTCCTTCACCGCCCGACCAGGCGTCCACTGTTTTGGCCAAATCGACGAGGGTACTCGGGCTCTGAATGAGGTCATTGAAATCGAACCGGGTGACCGCATCCTTGACATCTGCTGTGGGGTGGGTGCCGCGGGAATCGTTGCGGCCCAAACCTCGGGCGAAACCGGCGAATTGGTTTTTGCGGATGGCAGCCCACGGGCTCGTGAAATGGCCGTTCTAAACGCCAAGGCCAACGGAGTAGCCAATGTTTCCGCAGTTTCCATCGAATCTCTAGAAACACTTCCCGATGACTATTTCAAGGTGATTCTTGCTCACCCACCCGGTTTTGGAACTGGGGCACTCACCGAACGAATCATCGAGGAGGCCAGCCGACTACTCGATCCTCAAGGCCGGTTTTACCTCCTTACCAAACAACCCAATGAAACAGCCCCAATGGTCGTGGCCAGTTTCCGCCGCGCCGACGCGCTGATCAACAAAAGCTACACCATTTTGGTCCACAACCGTGCCATGCCGGAAGGCATACTTGCCGAGTTTGAGGACGAAAAATGGCTCGAAGGGTAGGCCCCAGTCCTGCTCTGTTGCGTGCCTTGATACCCTGTCGGGAAAACCCAACCGATCCCGCCGCACGGTTGGTTTTGGCGGATATTCTGGAAAGCTTGGATAAGGGCGAACTGGCCCGTTGGGTCCGACGATCCTTGGAGGAATGCAAACGGCTTCCCCTTCCCGCCCCATTAAAGCGATCCATAAAGCCGATCGAATTTGTCGATAATGGCTGGCCAGGTTTTACCGCCTCCTCTCAAGAAGATCTTTTAGAAGCGGACGGGGATTGTTTCGCTTCCCTGATTGAAATCGATCCCACCGCACCTCGGGTGAAAGACTCCCCTTTTGAGGGAATCCTCGACGCTTTGTGGTATTGGCGACCGCGAACCGTTCCCATTGTTGCCCGATTTACCAATATGCCAATCTATCCCCATATGAACCGCATTCTTGGGTACTCTTGGATGGAGAGGATCCGGATTTTGCATTTGGAAAATTGTGTTCTTACCCATTCCGCTTGGGAACAGCTCTTGGCTTGGAAGCCCCTTGCCAAACTTTCTGCCCTCGTTCTGTCCCACTCCATGGTTACCCCGATGGTCTTGGACCACCTTGTCATGGTGGCCGCCAAGAGCGATTGGCAGCTCCTTGATTTGCGGAATAATGATTTGCCTAAAGACGCTGTGGCCTTGCCCGGTTTCTCTCGAATTCCCAACATTTTTCTGGAATAAGCAACGATGCCCCAACGACGGTTGTCTGAATCAACGACGGTTGTCTGAATCAACGACGGTAGTCTGAATCAACGAAACGCGCTTTGTTGCCTTATGCCAAAAGGGTTGTGATAATAGCCAAGGGTAGGAGTTGTCATGTCGAAAAATTGTGTCCGAACCCGGGCCTTCACACTGGTTGAGCTTTTGGTGGTGATTGCCATCATCGCCGTTTTGATTGGCTTACTTTTGCCAGCGGTGCAAAAGGTTCGCGAGGCCGCAAACCGGCTCCATTGCACGAACAATCTCAAGCAAATCGGTTTGGCGTGTCATACTTTCGAAAATACCAACGGCTTTTTTCCGCTTGCCTATACCAATCCCAATGGCCCCGCTTCCATGAAATGGCACAACTGGGCACCCTTCCTTTTCCCCTTTATGGAAGAGGGGAACCGAATCCAATCCTATGTTTTTGCCACGGATTGGTGGAAGACCCCAAACCGGGAAATTGTGGCCACCAAAGTCAAATCCATGCTATGCCCTTCCACCCCCAATCCCGACCGCATCCAAGACAAACCGGAAGCCACACCCCCCAATAAAACGGGTGCCGTCACCGACTATTTTCCACCCACCGGGGTGAATTTGGAAATCAATCAATCTTTACCAGCCAATGACCAGCTTGCAACGAACGCCGATTTGCGTGGAGTGCTTTGCTGGTGGAGCGCCAAAAACCAGGTTAACAAACAGTCAGATATCCTCGATGGGACTTCAAATACTATTTTAATGGGGGAATGCGCGGGCCGGGAAGATGTCTGGCACAAGGGCATAATGACCACCGTTAACTTTAATGTGTCCCCCAAAGTTCGAGCAAGGGGAGGGGCTTGGGCCACCCCGGATAATCCTTACGAAATCGGTTCAAGAAAAGCTTGGGATGTGGCCTTTGGGCCCATTCCCGGCCAACCTGGGATCAATAATTCCAATGAATGGGGGCACGGCTTTTACAGTTTTCACTCCCAAGGTGCCAACTTTTCCATGGCGGATGGTTCAGTTCGGTTCCTTTCCTCGGCTACAGAACTCAAACTTTTAGCCTACCTCATCACACGGGCCGGAGGCGAAGTCATACCAGCACCCTGAGGCATCGACTTTTCCTTAATCCCTTCCCTAGGGGCAAATCCCAAAGCTGACCTATTGGGCTGAAAAGGGGCATCCCGGAGAGTTTGGCAAACAAAAAAAACCTTCCCCTATCCTTTTTTACACCCCAATCAAACAACCATTTCTGATTGACCTGATGATCGGCCCGCCCTACCCTAAAGGGATAGGGTAACAAGCAAAAACCAAGTCCTAAAGGACAGCAAGGGAAACGAAAAAGGTTATGGATACCCCGCCAAATGACGACTTGGAGGCAAGTCATTTCGATACTACGATTTCCTTAAAAAACCTTAATTGGCCGGTCGTTGGCGCCATCCTCTTAATTCACTTGGGCGCATGCCTAGCACCCTTTTATTTCTCTTGGGAAGGTCTGATTTGCCTGGTGCTGCTTTATTGCTTTACAGGGTGCATTGGGATCACCCTTTGCTATCACCGTATGGTAACCCACCGTGGGTTTCGGCTGAACCCTGTGGCAAAATGGATCGCCCACCTTGCCGGGGCGTTGGCGCTTCAAGGCAAGCCCCTCTATTGGGCCATGAGCCACCGCGTCCACCATGCCCGCTCCGATCAACCGGGCGACCCCCATTCTCCCCGTGATGGAAAATGGTGGGCACATCTTTTATGGTTAATTCCTAATCGTGGAACCCAGTCCTATCAGGTCCTCGCCGCCAAATACATCCCTGACCTCATTCAAGATCGCTGTTGTGTATTTTTTGACAAGACTTATCTGTTTTGGACTATCCTCCTAGGCGCGGCTCTTTTTGGATTCGGGGGCCTGACCTGCTTCTTGTGGGGTTTCTGTCTACGGGTCACCCTTGTGTGGCACATGACATGGTTGATCAACTCCGCAACCCATATTTGGGGATACCGAAACTACCCTACCACGGACCAATCCAGAAACCTCTGGTGGGTGGCATGGATCACCTTTGGCGAAGGGTGGCACAACAACCACCACGCCCAACCCGCCGCCGCCTACCACGGCCATCGCTGGTGGGAAATAGACGCCACAGGATGGGTCATTTCCACCTGCAGGATCCTGAAACTGGCCACAAAATTAAAAAGGCCAAACCACCACCGGAATAAAAAAAAGGGGTTAAAGGGAAACTTTTCCCCTTCCCATGGCACCTCATCCAAAGGACTCACTTCGCCTATGGGGACGAGTGTACATCAATCGGCAAAAATCCATTGATCCTAAATCCATCTAGGAGTTACGCAGTTGCCTTCATTCTGACACTCTGGGTAACTTTAGTCTCCTCCCAAAATACCAAGTCTGTTCCTTTTCCCTCGAAATTGGGTTTTCATCAGCCGGTCCATTAGAACGATCACTATTAAACGGTTTGCCGATATGTCGAGCGGAATCCGCTACGGGCGAACCTGCTGCTGTGGGCCAAGGATTGGCACTGGTCAAGTCTTTGGCATCGGCATCACGAGACACGGGTCCCATGGTTGACAGTTGGTCCGTTACCTTTGTCGCCCAAACTGGAAGGAATGCGTCAATGAGGTTCAAACCGAAGAGGAATTGGAAGCCCCCCGTCGCTCCGGCCAAAGAGGAGCCCCGTTTGGCGAAGAACTCTGGGGAAAACAGACAGCCACAGCGTTAGGTTTGGAGTCATCCTTTGAAATAAGCGGACGAAACCGCGAAGCGGTTTTGTTCCGCTTGATTGAATAGTTATGCCACTTTGTATTGCCGAGAAAATGCCTTCTTGCCGCCAAGCCAGAGATAGATGTCTATTTGGCGCAATGGAAAGCTGGAAAGATGATAGTGGTCTCGGAAAGCTAGAATAATTTCAACGAAACGGGCATAGCGTTTTAGCTCGGGCTTCGTGAACTCGGTAAATCGGTCCAATTTGCCGAAATTCACAAGCATTTTCTCGACATATTGATCGTAGATTGGGTAGTCGCTGGAGCGATGATGATTGCAGTACTTTGTAGCGAAAGAATAGAAATTTATACTATTTTTTCCCATTGACACTTGCGCGAGTGCGTTTACAAGAGCCATGTCCGATTTTGCGAGTAGTGGATTGATGTCGAGACTGACAATGTGTCTTGCAACGGCGTATGTATTGAAGTTATTTGTGCTGTAGAAATCGTTTAAGGCACTTACCTTTAGCAAGACATGCTCAAGCACACTGTTGTTTGGACAGAAGTTCTGAAAAAGTAAAGCAAGCGACCTTTCCTTGAATGCGAAATTATCCATAGCCTCCCATTCGATAAGGAACCGTTGCACAACTTCTGCCGTAGGCCTTTCAGGCTGCATGGTGTTCACTTTAGGGTCATAACGCCCAAGTTCACCTGCGGGGCGGGCCTATAGAACCTTCAACCCTGGGAAACCGTGATGGCCCGCCCCGTCAGGTGCAACGGTTTGTTCGGCCTACCGGTTGCTTTGTCAGCGACTGTTCGAAGGTTGTGGCACTAGAACAATTCGTGGACGACATTACCTTTGGGCAGCATTTTCATCGGACGCCCCTGGGCCACGAATTCCGCGTGCGGGTCGAGCCCCAACGCGTGATAGACCGTGGCAACGAAGTCTGCCACGGACACGGGTCGTTCTTTGGGCACGGCTCCGAACCGATCGCTGGCACCGATCACCTGTCCTGTCTTCACCCCACCTCCGCCCATCGTGAGACTGAAGCAGTTCGACCAGTGGTCACGCCCGGGTCCCTGTTTGTCCTTGTTCAGCTTCGGGGTGCGCCCGAATTCGCCGGCCGTTATAACGAGCGTGGTTTCGAGTAACCCGCGGGCGTCGAGGTCGTTCAACAGGGCAGAATAGCACTGGTCGTAAATCGGCAACTGCTTGTCGAGGTGTCCGAAGATTCCCCAGTGGTGGTCCCAAGCGTAGATCCCGGTGTCCACATACCCCTGAATGGTGACGAAGCGCACCCCAGCCTCGATCAGCCGCCGAGCCAGAAGCATGCCCTGCCCAACCCGGTTGCGCCCGTAGGTGTCGCGCACTCTGGCCGGTTCTTGGGACAGATCGAAGGCCTTTTTTGCTTGCTGCGATGTCGCCAGGTTGAAAGCGTGTTCCGTAAAAGTGCCACGCTCCTTTGCAGACTCCGGCAAGCTTTCTCGGTCGGCCTGGTAGCGATCCAGGGATCGGAGCAGCGCCTTGCGACCCGCGAGTCGGTTGAGATCGACATCGGGGGGCGAGTCGAACTCCTTGACCGCGAAGTTCGGGGAGTTCGGATCCTGACCGATCACGCAAGGGTTGTAGCGGGGGCCGAGAAACCCGCCGTAACCGGGGGCACTGTAGGACGGGTGCTTCATGTTCCCCATGTGCACGAACGGGAGGAAGCGGGACTCCAGCTTCTGCTGCATGCTGAGGACCGCACCGATGCCCGGAGCCTGGAGGTTTTTATCGAGGGGGCTTCCACACATGATGTGGACGTCACCTTCGCCATGCATGGACGTGTAGCTGTGCATCGAGCGAATCAAGGAGAACTTGTCGGCACAGGTGCTGAGCTTCGGCAGTTGGTCGCTCAGATGTAAACCGGTCAGGTTGGTCGGAGCAGGGCTGTACTTCCCACGCATGTCATCCGGCGCGTTCGGCTTCATATCGTACATGTCGAGGTGACTGGCACCGCCTTGCAGGAATAGGAAAATAACGTTGATCTGCTTCTTCCGGCCCACCTTTGCCTCGTTCGCCAGCACTCCCGGCAAGGACAGCGCCAATGGAGTGATGGCCCCGAGCGAAAGTCCGCCCATCGCGAAAAACTCACGCCGAGTTGTGAGAAGCGAGCCAATATTCATGGAGGTTTACCGATCTATTCATGGATTCAAGGAGGAGGTCATTGCCCGTGGCAGCGGGCCGCGGCGAGCCGGTTCCGGTGTCGTCCGGTTGCCCGGCTCAGTTGTGGCGTGCTCGCACTGAGCAATTACTGCTTCTGCTTCTGCTTCTTCTTCAAATCGACCATTCCGGTTGCCAGCGCGTCGCCGAGGCGGACGAAGAACTTCCCGCTGCCCATGTAGTGGTAGGGGCGGTCGCTGCCGATTTGCGAGAACTCGATCGGCTTCTTGCTCCACGTCCCGTCTTTCCACATTGCCAGCGCGTCCAGTGCGTAGAACGGGTAACTCTCGACGATGGCGACATTGTCCTTGAACTCCGGTACCGCGGCAGCGGCTCGCTGACCGAGGGAAACCGCGTTTTTGTCAACCTCCTCTTTGGTCGCGCCGGTGCCCAGCACGCCGATGACGAAGGGCATGTTCGGGACCTTGTACTTGTTCCGCACATCCTTCACGAAGGCGATCATGTTCGTCTTGTAGTTGCCGTGGAACGCCGGATCGAACTGGTCGTTAAATCCCTGGAACCACACGAACCCGGCGATCTCGTAACCGGCAGTGGCGTCGTAATCGGGGTGGTGCTTCTTCAGGTCCTTGAGCACATCCCGGACGGCCTCGTTCATCATCCGGTAGTTCAGGCCGGCGTTGTCCTTGATCTTCTGGGCGTCTTTGCCGTCGGCTTGCGCCTTGCTCAACTCGTAAGGGCCGGCAGACGGGGGGCGAAAATTATAATGCAGAGATTTGCCGCCCCAAGAGGTCTTGATCAGCAGAATCGGCCCGTCGAGCTTTTGTTCGAGCGAGAGACCGAACCCTAGTTCCGGTCCGATTTTATCGGGGCTGGCACCGTATCCCATGGTGAGCGGCCCCGACGGTTTGTGCCCGTCGGCGATTGACGAAATGTAAACCCGCTTGGAGACGGCGAACGCATCCTTGATCTTCTTGGCCTTGGCATCGACCTTCGCCTGGAGGTCCTTCAACTCGGCTTGCGCCGCCGCGATCTTGTCGTCGCCTGGGATCTTCTTGGCTCGCAGGTCACCGTCCAGTGCATCGCGTTTGACGCGGATTTCGAGCATGTCTCTCGTATCCCCGGGAGCAATCGCACCCTCCTTGAAGATCAACTTCGCCAGTTGCTTGACGCCGGGTTCCTCGGCCGTCAGCAGGGCCGGAATGGTGTGGTATTGAGCGTGGCCAACCATGTTCGACTGGCCGGCGAGTATGAACACCTTTAGGCGTTTCGGAGCATCGTCGGCCCGAACCGCACCATGCGCTGCAATCAGCAATGCCAAGCAAGCAAACAACTGCCTCATTCGATTCCTCCACCTAGTGTCACGGTTGGGATCTACTTCTTCTGGTGGGGCAACTTCCACCGGACAACTTCGAGGCGGGTCTTGTCATTCGCACCACAGTGCGAGTGTGA
>SIAL01000110.1 GCA_009691815.1 Gemmataceae bacterium
TTGGGTCGCCTCGTAGACGACGCCCATGGCGCCTCGGCCCAATTCGGAATGAATTTGAAAACCGGGAATCTCGGGAAAGGAAGCAACACTTCCCGAGGAGTTGGTGGCGCCTAGTGATTCCGCATGGGCCAAAGTCCAATCCGAAATTTTCCCCACCAGGGTGGCAAAGGAATCTTCTTGGCCTGACACCAGGCCTTCTTTAGGGGGGTCGCTTTCCGTTTCAAAGGGAGGCTTCATGGTCAAGTTTCTTCCAACTGGGTGAAGGAAAAGGGGCATTGGTAGAATGGGGAGCTAGGGTACTGGCCCTTTGCCTTAAGTTTATAAGGTTTGGGAGGTAAGGCTGTTGCCTTATCCTCTTTCAAGATCATCCTTCAAGGAGTTGTGTCAGGACTTCTTCCTTCTGGTTTTGGCCCCAAAGCTCCAACAAGCGCTTTATGCCGGGGACGCTTTCCCACTCTTCCATGGGGTGTTTGGTTTTTTGTCGCCAATTGGGTCGTTCTCGCCAGGTTCCCGGAACATTTTGCGGATGTTCCTCTCCCCAAGCATCCTCAATATTTACCACCGCCATGCCCGCCTGGCCCTTGGCCAAGTGGACCAAAAGGGCACACCACACTTCGGCCCGGACAGCATCTAATAAAAGGTCTGACCGTTGCTTGGTTGGGATCTTTTCCGCTTCCTCCAAAAGGGTCACGGTTTTGAGGCGTGTTTGGGCCCGTTGCTTGTGCAAGAGCCTTGCCTCCTCGGCATCAATCAAGCCAAGATCCAGCCGATCATCGATGTCTGTGCCTAGCCAAAACCCGGCAAAGGTGGGCAGGTCATGGGTGTTGAGGCTACCCACCGCTCCTTGGGGAGCTTCGGGGAGCTGTTCCATGTCGGGGTGGAGACCAAACTGAACGACATGGAGGCGCCTAATGCCATGTAAAGCCATGGCCGGTCGGATGCCCCGCGGCACGGTGCCCAGATCCTCGCCGACCATGAGGGCGCCGGCGCGGTGGGCGGAAAGGCAATAGACCGCGAAAAGTTCCTTGGCGTGGTAGCGGACATAGGCTCCCTCGGTGGCCTTGTTCCCAAGTGGCACCCACCAAAGACGATAAAGACCCATAATATGGTCAATGCGAAGGACGGAGGCAAATTGAAGGTGATGAGCCAACACCTCGAAGATATGGGCATATCCATCTTCACGGAGGGCCAAAGGGTGGGGAGGCGGGAATCCCCAGTCCTGGCCTTTTGTGAAAAAGTCATCCGGCGGCGCCCCCCCGGAGTTACCCAAGGCAAAAAGAGTCCGCTGGGCAAACACATCAAAGCTGTCGCCGTTTACCCCCAAGGGCAAATCAAGGTAGAGGCCCCAAGGTGTGGCTTTGGCGGCCTTGGCCACCTCGGCCATCTGTTCATGGGCCCAGAATTGAACGGCAAGATGATAGCGATAAATGAGATCGTCTATTGCGAGGAAAGAGAGGTCCCCGGATCGCATCGGCTCGGGCCAAGATTGCCACGAGTGGCCCAACCTGGTTTGGGCGGTCCGGAACCGGGCGTAGGCTTGGAGCCTTGGCCTTTGTCCAACAAAGGTTTCCCAGCGATTAAGGCGGTCTGGATCGGCGGAAAAGCCCTCGGCAAGGGCGGCCTCTAATACTTGCCGTTTGAGGCGCATCACTTGGCGGTATTCGACTTGCGGTGATTTGCGTAAAATGGCCCGCTCCAAAAGCCAGTCGGGATCCTGAAGGAGAGTTTGGGCTTTTGGGGAATGGGTAACCTCGGGAATGGCGGCAAGGTCGAGAAAGATTTCATTCCAAAAGAGTCGGCTGGCGGGAGAGTAGGGGCTTGGTTCACAGGGTTCTTCAAGAAAGGATGCCAACAGGGGCAGCGTTCCCACCAGGGCCATTTGTTTGGCCGTTGCCCAATGGAACAGATTCTTCAGATCGCCAAAGTCCCCAATGCCACAGTTTTTTGCCGAGCGGACCGCGTGAAGGGGGAGGAAAATCCCGTGGGAAACCGCGGGGAGAGAGGTGCTTATGGGTTCCCGTAGGCGCATCGCATTCCCAAGCCGGCCGGGATGGACCGGGGCGGCGATAACATGGCAAACTTCTTGGGCAATCCCCAGATGGAGGATCTCGACACGATGCCTGCCGGGACCGACACTGCCGAGGCGGATCCAGGCGAACGGCCCGCCGGTATCCTCGACGGGGGCGTCTAGGACGGAGCCGGATTCAAGGATAAAATGCACGGTAAAAGGGGGATACCCTTGCGTCCGAACGGGAATGGAGGCTTCTTCCTCGGTGGTTTCCAGCCAAACAACCTCCACGGGTTCGATCTGGCGTTTGCCCGTTTCCAAAAGCGCGGCGATTTTTTCAAGGGTAGCCGCCGAGGCGGCATGAACCGTCCCCTGATTATCGGTGAAGGAGGATTCGATCCCGAGTTGGCGGGCTTTTGCAAGAAGTGACGGATCCAAAACGGGGGCCTTGCCGGGGGAGGGTTCTTTGGCCATTGAATTTGGCATTGGGCACTCGCGGGATCAGGGCGGTCCTAAAGAGGAAGGCCCGTATGTGATCATGGTAGCGAAGCGGCCCAAGATGCCCATTTGCCCAAACACTCCTTAGAGAGAATTTCGACCCCTTTGCATCACCCCCCCTCCACCCCAAAGCAAGGCCCGGATACCATGGCGTAAGGTCGGGGGAGGACCCTATGGCACCGTTTCGAATCGATACAAACAAGCGCAAAAAACTCCTGGCATTCATCCGGGGTGGGGGCCATCCCGAAGCGGCAGCCGTCGCGGCAGGGCTGGACTTGGATTGGTTTCGTGAGGCCATGCGCCTTGGGAAAGATGGTGGGTCCGGCTTTGGCAAGGCGATTTTCCCGGTGGAAGTGCGGAAGGCATGGGCGATTGCCCGGCTGGCGGCGGATGTGAAAATGCACCAGGCCAAACCGGCCGAATGGCTCAAACATGGGCCGGGACAGGCGTTTTCCATCGGGGGGTGGAAGCGATTTGGCGAATTGGCCAAACAAAAGGAAAGAGAGGCAAAAAGCTGGGATAGTATGCGGGAGGTGGGCGAGTTTTTGGCCTGGTGCATGGAAGGTTTGGAGCCGTTTCCGGAAGCGCGGAAAGCCCTTGGGGAGCGAGTGGCCCAATTGGAGCCGCCAAAGCAGTTGGGAAAATCGTCGGGAATGTGAAAATAGGACTGGTCCTAGGTGCGGTAGGGGAGATAATGTACACATGTACACTAATGTCCCCACCTTCTAACCGAGATCTTCCCGTGCCCCGCCCGGTACCCGTCCTAGATGGGCAATCGCCTGAAAGCCATTGCCTCCATTGCGAGAAACCGTTGGTTCCCACGGATGATCCGCTCCTCGGGGCCTTTGCCCGAGTGCTATGTCCGGAATGTCGCCGGGTGCCCGGATACCGGAGGCTCTACCGCAAAAGAGTGGGTTGGACCCAAGGGTGGGAGCTGCACCTTCGGATCTTGACCCAACGGGCCCAGGCCGAGGAAAGGCTCTTTTTGCCCAAAGATCCCCATCCGGAGTTGTCGCTGCCTTACAAGCGCCGCCGAAAGAGAATTTGAGCCGAAGTGGTTTTGGAAAACGCCCTTACTGTAAAACCCATAAAATGGAGGTATTCGCCCATGAATCGAGAGGATCCATCGCCCCCCGATGCCCGAAAGTCGGGAAAATCGGGCAATTGGAGTGGGGCACGGTGCCGATTGCACCGTCTGGAATCGGATTGGCCCGGGGGAACTCAGGCAGAGGAGGGCTTGCCTTGGCCGCAAAGAAGAGAAGACTATTGGGAGAGGGCCGGGAGCTCGGTGGAGATGATGGGTCAGGCTCGCTGTCCTGTTTGCCGCCATGTTCTGGTGCCAAGGGCCTTGGCGTGTGGTCCCAAATATTGCTGCGCTTGCCCGGATTAGGCCGGGCCCAACCCCGGGGAGTTGACATGGCACTTTCGCCTCCAAGGTTTCGTACTTTTTGGATAGGATTTGTGCTTTCGTTGGCAACCATTCTCGTCCTGACCGTGACAGACAATCCACTTACCGGGGCATTTTGGTCCGATCCCCTTTCGACCCCACCGGCCCCTTCGGCCAACAGGTATCCCAGCCCCTCGGACATTGCCCTTGTTCCAGGCACCGACTTTGCCCTCGTTTGCAATCAGGGAACCGACACGGTTACCCTGGTGGATGTGGCCAAAGGAAGCAAGGTGGCTTCCCTCCCTACAGGCAGGCGGCCCTCGGGGGTGGCGGTTTCCGGGGACGGCAAGCGGGCCGTGGTGGCCAATCTTTGGGACGATTCTGTTTTCCTTTATGAAATCAAGAATCAAACCCTTACATCAAGTGGGGCCTTTGCCGTCGGCCATATGCCCCGAGGCATCTCCTTTGTACCCGGAACGGATCGGTTTGTGGTAGCTCTTGCCGGGGACAACGAAATCGCCTTAGCCTCTTTCAAGGACAAACGGATCCTCTCCAAAAAGGCCGTTGCCCAAGAGCCACGCCGGATCTTGATTGATGGATCGGGGAAAAACATTCTTGTGGGTTCCGGGCGCAGCGCCACAGTCACAAGGCTTTCGCTTGCCGATCTCAAAACGGTTTGGGTCGCCCCCTTTCCCAGCGCCTTCAATATGGTCGGACTGGCGTTTGGTCCGGGAGACAAGGAGATTATTACCTGCCAGGCCTACGATCGCCATCATTCCATCGCCAAGCACAACATCGAACAGGGTTGGGCCATCGACAACCGATTGGGCCGACTCAAGCTGGATGGTCGAATTGAGACCACCTCGGGTGCCCCGGAACTCGCCGAGCAGGAACAACTGTCTGTGGATATGCGTGGTCAGGCCTCTGGGGATCTTGGGGCTGTTTTCGTTTCGGTCGATGGCAAATGGATGGCTGTGTGCGGTTCGGGAACGCAGGAACTTTTTGTTTTGCCGGGGGACTTGCCTTGGAGCGCGGGCGACCCCGGGGATTTCATCGATGTAAATCTAGAGTACCCCGAGCGGAAATTTCGAAAGATCGCCCTGGGTGGACGGCCCGTCGCGGTGGCCATTCGGCAAACCTCGAAAGGCTCCGTGGCAATCGTCGCCAACCAACTGTTGGATTGCGTCCAAGTGATTGATCTGGCATCGGGGAAAATCCTCCGGTCCATTCCCCTTTACGAAGGAAAAGAGACGGCTTGGGATTCGGCGCGCCGGGGCGAGGCCATTTTCTACGACGCAAGGCGCAGTCATCACCAATGGTTCAGTTGCCACACTTGCCACCCCGATGGGCACACTTCGGGCCGGACTTTTGACACGCTTGCCGATGAGAGTTTTGGCAACGCCAAGATGACCCCGACGCTTCGAGGGGTGGAGGCCACCGCTCCTTGGGGCTGGCACGGGGCCAAGGACAACCTTGCCAAATCGGTTGAGGACTCGCTCAACGAAACGCTTTACAGCACCAAAAAACCGTCCGCAGACGAGGTTCGTGACCTGGTGAACTTCCTCAAAACCTTGGACCATCCCAAAAATCCGAAACTAGCCACCGAAGCTTCCCGCCGTGGTGAGGAGATCTTTCGGGCCAAGGCCAATTGCATCCGGTGTCACCAGGGCAAATCGTTCACCACACCCAAAAGCTATGAGGTCGGGCTTGAGGCCGATGGCAGCCCTTTTGAATTCTGGAATCCACCCAGCCTTCGGGGTGTTTTCGATAGGAACCCGTTGGGACATGAGGGCAAAGCCGGCACCATTTTTGAATTCCTTCGCCTCTATCATCCTCCCGAAAAACTCGGCGGCAAAGCCATCAGCGACGCCGAGAGAATGGACCTTGTGGAATACTTAAAGGGGCTGTAAGGAACCGGGGTCAAACCGTGGCGGGGGCTTGGCGCACCAGCACCAAAAGCAAAATCAGATCGTAAACCGCATGGCAAAACATGCAGGTTACCAAGTCGCCTGTGAACAACATCAAAGCACTGAGTCCCACCGAGGCGATCGCGGCGGCAAAAATGTAGGGAATGCTCATGCTATGGAGCAGACCAAATAATACCGCCACGATCCCCGTGACCACCCAAGGATCGGGGATGACCATGATTAGGCCCTGTTGCAAAAGCCCTCGAAAGAACAGCTCCTCGCCGACCCCCGCCAAAAGAGATATGCCGATGAGGTCCGGAATGGTGCATTGGCACAAGAGCCGTGTGACAATTTTTTGGCTGTCTACTTTGAGGCGCTGGGCAAACCCCCAGGGCAACCTTTGAGCCAACAAGGCAACCATGGCGCCAACGATGGCGCAGGCTATGCCGATCCCTATTTCGGGAAAGTAAAAAGGGTTTAGGTGAATGGATTTCGCAAAGGGGACGCCAAAGTAAAAACCAATCACGAGAGCTGCGGCCCCCATGCCCCCCTCAACGATGAGGCTCATGCGCATCACCTCGTCGCGGGTTAAGATGTCCTCGGCGTCTTCCTTGTCAAAGTCCGAGAAATCCTCAGATGTCCGATCTCCCTTGGGGTCCTTTTCGGAAGGAGTCGCCGGTTCGGGTTCGGAGTCGGAGGGGGTCATGGGCAATGTTTCCTTTTGGCCATTCTATAGGGTCGCCTAACTTTATGGTCGCCTAAGCGATCAAGTCCCGAACCACATGACCATGGATATCTGTCAAACGGAAATCTCGCCCCGCAAACCGATAGGTAAGCCGTTCATGATCGAACCCTAGCAGGTGCAAGATGGTCGCCTGAAGGTCATGGAAATGGACCTTCTTGTTCACCGCCTGAAAACCAAACTCGTCTGTGGCTCCGTGGGCATAGCCCCCCTTGACGCCCCCCCCGGCCATCCACATGGTGAAGCCCCAATGGTTGTGATCGCGCCCGTTAATTTTGCCCTGATTGGCACCGGGTGTGGGCAATTCAACGGTTGGCGTGCGACCAAACTCGCCCCCCCACACGACAAGAGTGTCTTCAAGCATACCTCGTTGCTTTAGGTCAACAAGCAAGGCGCCGATCGCTTGATCACACTCTTTGGCCAAGTTTTTGTGATTGAATTCGAGGTCATCGTGGCTGTCCCACGGTTGGCCGGCACCGTGCCAGATCTGCACAAATCGGACGCCTCGCTCTAATAGCCTTCGGGCGATGAGCATTTGCCTTCCCTGCACCCCCGGACCATAAAGATCCAAAATCTGCTTGGTCTCCCGGTTGACATCAAAAGCATCCGTGGCGTCCATCTGCATACGATAGGCCAACTCAAACGACTGGATTCGGCTTTCAAGGGCGGCGTCCCCCGGGTGTTGATTCAGGTGCCGGGCGTTGAGCTTGGCCACCAGATCCAACTGGCGCCGTTGTTGGGGCAGGGGGATTTTGGCGTTTTTAATGTTCTCGACCAGCTTGTCAATATCGGTCTGCCGGGTGTTGATATAGGTTCCCTGAAAGGCGCCGGGAAGGAAGGCCGATTGCCAGTTCTGGGTCTCTTGGATGGGGTATCCGTCGGGACACATGGTGATGAAGCCGGGGAGGTTCTGGTTCTCCGCCCCCAATCCATAGGTCACCCAACTGCCCATGCTTGGGCGGATCTGTCTCGCATCGCCACAATTAAGCAGCAACAAAGACGGTTCGTGGTTGGGAACATCGCCGTGCATCGAGCGGATGACACAAAGCTCATCCGCCATCCTTGCGACATGAGGGAAGAGGCTTGAGATTTCCAAGCCCGATTGGCCATGCTTTTGAAAGGGAAAAGGCGAACCTAGGGCGGCCCCGGTCTTGCGTTCGGTTCCCAAGTTGGGTCGTGCAAGAAGCTTGCCATGCTGGCGAGTCAGCTCGGGTTTGGGGTCGAAAGTGTCCACATGGCTTGGCCCACCGTTCATGAACAGGTGGATGACCCGCTTGGCCTTGCCGGGGAAATGGGGGCCCCTTGGCTCAAGCGGATTCAAAGCCCGGGCTTGGTTGGTTGCCAAAAGCGGGGCGAGCCCCAGGCCACCCATGCCCATACCCATGCGACCAAGCCATTGGCGGCGGCTGAGCAGAGACAATTGATCAGAGTCAGGAGTCATCAATATTCCTTCGCTAATCGACAAAGACGAATTCGTTGGAGCACAAAAGCGCTTGGGCATACTGTTCCCAGGCGCCCAAATAGACCGGTTGCGGAGGTCCATTCGAAAGAAAGTCCCCCACAAAAGCTAAGCCATCGGCCAACTCCTCGGCGGAAGGGTTACGGGCAAAAAGGATCCGATAAAGGGCAATGACCTTGGCCGCGGGGTCGGCCTGATTCAAGATTTCCGGGCGGCGAACCAGCTTTTGGGCCATTTCCAGCGTCAAAGGATGGTTCATCCAAAAGAGCGCCTGTTGGGGAACCGTGGTATTGTGCCGCCTTGGGGTGGCCACATCGGGGCTGGCAAGGTCGAAGGTCCGGTACAGGCTTGGGAGGTTTTGCCGATCGATGAAACCATAGATCGACCGTTTGGTTGACCAGGGCAAAATGAGCAGCTCCACTGAGGCGCCTTCATGGCCCTCTTGAAGCTGGCCCCCTGCCGAAATCAGCGCGTCTCGTTGGGCCTCGAATTCGATTCGCCGCCGGTTGCCATGAGACAACCAGCGATTCTCCGGGTCGGCATTGGCCGCAATGGGGGTAACCTCCGCCGATTGCCTCCAGGCCATCGACATCATCATCCGTTTGTGCGCTTTTTTCATCGACCAACCGTCTTCGACAAAGGTTGCCGCCAGCCAATCCAGCAGCTCGGGGTGGGTTGGGGCATCACCTCGCACGCCAAAATCGCCGGGCGTTCGGACAAGGGCATCGCCAAAATGAATCATCCAAGCACGATTCGCCCAAACGCGCGCCGTGAGGGGGTTTTTCGGGTTGGCAAGAGCCTCGGCCAACTCGAGTCGCCCGCCCCCCTTTTCAAAGGGTTTGGCATCAGGGGCCGAGAGGGCTTCGGGAAAGTGCCGTTGGATTTCGGGACCGGGGATTCCCGGATTCCCGCGCAGGAAAACGAGATGTTTGTTGGCCTTTGGGGTTTCCGTCAAAACATGGGCCCTTGGCGGAGAACCGGGGGAGGTCGCCCGGTATTTGTCGATGGTCGATTTTAGCCCTCGCAGCTCGTTGTTGTCCGCCCGGTTGAAAAACTGGTCGATCTTGTCTCCCGGCAGATCCGTGGGCGAATCCTTGTCAAACAAGACTTTGCGAATCGCCATTAGGGAAGTATCGTCGGGCTTGGCCGCGATCGCCCTTTCAAAGGCTCGGCCGTATCCTTCCGAAACCTCGTAAAGGGTTTTGGGACCGGGGCCGCTAAGCAAACCCGCGAGGATTCCGGGGTGGACGCGCTCCGGAGGCTGGTTGGCCAGTTCACAAAGAATATCGCCGCCCCGCTCCGCCAACTCTTCTGGCTTTAGTTTGGCAAAGGTAAACCATGGCATCCAAACCGGGTCTTGGTCGTGGCCTGGTTTGGCGAGGTATTGGCGCCATCGCTCGGTTACCTGCCGCTGGGGGGTGAATGCCAAAAGCGCCGGGAAGGAACGGCCGCCGCGTTGGGCGTTATC
>SIAL01000111.1 GCA_009691815.1 Gemmataceae bacterium
TTCGCCAACTCTTGACGGCCGCTTCCCTTGGTGATGGAGGGTTGTTTGTCGCCCGCGAAAAACTCGGGCATTCGGCGAGGGACAACCGGGCCAAGGCGCGTGTAACTTCCCCGGATGTGAACGGGAACATCCTGAATCTTTGGGAAAAGGCCCCCGGGCACGCCACCCTCACTGACACTAAGCGTCATAGGAGGTTCCGGCGGCAATTCCTTTTGCAATCGATCCCGTTGGTCCACAAGTTTCTTTCGCTCGGGATCCGTCGGGGATGGTTTCGGGGATTTTTTGTCCAGCTCCGCCAACTTGGTATTCCATTCGCCAAGCTGTTTGACTTGTTGGGCGCGTTTGTCCACGACCTCTTTGGACACCAAGGCCCGGCGTTGCAAAGTAATCTCGCCCCCTTTGGTTCCCAATTCAAATAGCATCCGGGTGCTGTAAAAGATCCCGGCAAGGCCATAGTAATCGTTCTGGGAAACCGGATCAAACTTATGATCGTGACAACGAGCACATCCCATGGTTAGGCCCATGAACGACTTGCCCACTAGGTCAATCTGGTCATCGACCATGTCGCTTACCATTTTTTCCTTGTCGGCATCGCCCCGATCCCATGCCCCATTCACCAATACCGAGGTGGCGATGAGTCCGTTGGCATAGGGTTCCTTGCCATCTGGCGAAGGGAGCAGATCTCCCGCGATTTGATGCACTATGAATTGGTCAAAAGGCAAATCTTGATTCATGGAACGCACCACCCAATCGCGGTATCGGTACGCCTCCAAAGGCTCGCAAATGGGGTTGCGGGCCTTGGGGTTGCCATCGTGATAGTCTGCGTAGCGAACCACATCGAGCCAAAGCCTCGCGAATCTTTGCCCATAGGCGGGCGAAGCCAACAGCCGATCCACTACCTTGACAAACGCCTCGGCAGATTGGTCTTTCAAAAAGGCCTCCACCTCTTCAAGGGTCGGGGGCAAACCGGTAAGGTCCTGAGTCACTCGACGCAAAAGCACCCGCTTGGCCGCAGCCTGAGCAGGGGTTCGCGCCTGCTTTTCAAGGTCCGCCAAAATGAAACGGTCAAGGTCGTTTTTGGCCCATTGGCTATTTTTCCCAGGGGGGACGGTTACTTTTGCCACGGGTTGAAAGGCCCACCAGCGACTCTGTTCTTTTGTAACTTGAAACTTGCCACTTTGCGGGCCGGTCAGTTTACCCGAACCGGGCCACACCGCTCCTTGTGCAATCCATAGGGCAATCGCTTCTATCTCCATATCCGACAATTTGGCCTTGGGCGGCATTTTTAGATCGCCCGTATGGCTAACCGCACGAACCAGAAGGCTTTGCAGGGGTTTCCCCGCCACGACCGCCGGACCACTCTCCCCACCCTTGAGTAGCGCCTCTCTCGAGTCGAGCCGAAGGCCCCCGGACAATTTCTCGGGACCATGACATTTGACACATGTGTTGACAAAGAGCGGGCGAATATGCTTTTCGAAATCCTCCTCGGGACCGGCACCTGTCGCCGTCAAGGCCATCAAAGCCACCACCAAGGAAGGGTTCATGTTTTGGCCTCGACATTATGGGAACTGTGGCCGTTCCCATTCCGTGGAAAAGGCTTTCTCCGTGAACAGGACAAAGCCACGGTTTTCAATGGGAAGTATGTCCAGGTCATTCGCAAATCCAAGGCGGGAAGGCTAAAGCAAGTTCATGAAACCAAAACAGGGGGTAATCTTTTCGTATTCCTTGGGGGCCATTTCGTCCAATCCAATCGCCCCATTCGGGCCAACCGATTTGACAACCGGATTGCTATTATTCCGCTTTTGATCGGTTATTGTCCCTTTAAGGTTCCATGGCCAACGCACTTTTTTGACCCGGTTGGCCTTGATGATTCCCTATGGAGCAAGCTCAAATCTTTCCCCGGTGGTGTAGGCTTTGACCGGTTTACCCGGGAGGTATACATGGACTTTGCCGGGGCCTAATGCCTCGGCTCCTTGGGTGGTGGCGATCAAGGCCGTGGCTTCGTCGATACCCACTCCCACATAGCCTGGATGGGCTTTGCAAAAAGCCTCCATGTCCCCAAAGCGTTTGCGTTGACCGAAATGCTGATCGATCCCCACACCCGGCAAGAAAGCGAAGCCCCGTTCATACCCGGGGGTCATCATCTGGGTGTTGCCCAAAGGACTTCCGCGACAGAGATAGTCGCCCAAAATGGTGGCGCCCGCCGAACTGCCGCCAATGACCCCGCCACGGCCCAAAACATCCTTAAGGGCGACCTCGAACTTGGTCCCCTCGTAAGCATCGACAAAACGCCATTGCCTGCCCCCGCCAAACCAAACGCCTCCCGCTTTTGAGAGGGCTTCCAGATACTCCTTTGATTCAACCTCTTCGCGCTTGGTACCTGACAAAACCTTGAACTTGATTGCCCCGCCCCGGCCCAATAATCTTTGCGCCTGAAGCCCCTGAAGCGTGGGATCTTCGGGCGCGGCGGTGGGCAAAATAACGATGAGCGATTCGGGGCCGCCGGCAAGTTCGACAAATTTCTTGGCCAGTTCCGAACCCATTCCCCCGCCACCCACCGCCATGATCGACCCTTTGGCCATTTTTGCAACCCCTCTAGGTTTGGCCCCCAACGATCCCCTGTTTTCCTTTGCCTCACGAAACAGCCGTACCAGATCATCGCGTGTTCCAGACGGGAGCTTTTTTTCAAAGCAATTTCCATCTCCGGTGGAAACCAACCAAGTGGCACTGCCCTTGCCGACAACCCTAAGATCCCTTCCCGATAGGATCACGGCGGTCGCCTCATCCAGCCCCAAGCCCGCTTTATCACCATGAGTCATGATCGCTTTTTTTAACCGGGGGGCGCGGTTCCTTTCGGTGAAATGCTGATCCAGAATGATGCTTTCCAACAAGCCGAGTCCGTTTTGAATTAGGGGCTCTGGATTGCCTCCGGCAATCATGGTACTTGATAGGATGGCGGTCCCGGCGGAGGTTCCTCCCACACATCCACCGCGGGCCAAAAGCTCCTTGAGCCCCTTTTGAACCGGGGTGCCAAAATACCTTTCCGCAAGGCGTTTTTGATCGCCACCTTCGATCCAAACCGCCGAGGCTTCGGCAAGGGTTTTGGCAAAATCCGGGTCCAGGGCCTGGGCCTTGTTCTTGGCATGAAGGACGGTGACCTTTTCGACTTTCCCTAGAAAGGGTTTGGCGTACCGGTCTTGGCTTTTGGCGTCATCAGAACCAAGGCTGGCGGTGGGAATAACGATGAGGTGATTTTTCCCCCGTGTGGCGGCGGCAATAAAGGCAGCAGAGGCTTCCTTTGGGGTGCCCCCTCCACCCACCATGATCAGGGTACCCGCCGGGATATTGGCAGCGAATTCCACTCCAATGTCAGGTTTATTGTTTGGTTCCAAAGCAATAACAAGCGCCAACAAGAGGCCAACAAGCGCGCACATAACGATCCCTTTTTTCCCGGTATCAGAATCCGAGGCCCTCGAACTTCGCGGCAACCTCGTGATTGGTTATCGGAACGATAGGGGTCATGGGTGGCTCAAGGATCTTTAGTGGCTTTTGGGCCTGACCCCTTTGATAGGCCTGCTCTGACATGTGGCTGGAAAACCAAGCATGGGTTACGCCCCCTACTTCCATCGCGGTGGCACACCCCGCAAGAGGACTAAAATCGGGGTTGGGATTGACTTCGATCACACAGGGACGACCCTGGCTATCGAGCCGAATGTCCACTCGGCCATAATCGCGCAATCCCAACAATCGAAAGGCCCGTTTGGCGGTGGATTCAAGGAGTTCCTTGAGTTCGTCCGTGACTTTCGCTGGAAAATCCGTGGGGGTTTGGTCATAATCAATCGTTCCCGGCCGCCATTTGGCGTCATAGGTGACAATGGGCCACCAGTTCGGGTCCGGGTTGATAAAGGTGATCTCGGAGATGGGCATGCAGGTCAATTCGGGAATTTCTACCATGGCCATACTAAATTCACGACCCGATAGAAACTCTTCGGCAATGACGGGGGGGCCATAGCGTTCGAGAAGGTAGTTGACGCGTTTTTCAAAAGCTTCTTGATTGGTCACCACGGAACCCTGATCCACGCCAACGCTGGCGTCTTGGGCGCCCGGTTTGATCATCACAGGAAAGGCAAGGTCACAAACCGGGACAGGAAGACTTCGGATTTCAAGAAAACGGGCGGTGGGGATGTCCGAGCCCAGGAGTAGCCTTTTGGTCTGGGGTTTGTCTCGGGCAACGGCAAGGCTTTTGAAGGGCGAGCCGGTATAAGGAATACAAAGATAGTCCATAATGCCCGCGACATAGGCCTCGGATTCGTACATATCCGCAAGACCTTCGAAGAGGTTGAAAACCACATCGGGGCCAAAGGCGCGCAAGCCGTTGATGAGGCAGGAAGGGTCTCGGCCCACCGACAAAAGCTTGGTGGTGTGGCCTGCTTCGTCGAGGTATTTTTTTACCTCCCCGCTGGTATAGATGATCTCGTGTTCGGAGTCGGCGTCGGGATGGTCCTTGGGCAACACGGGCTCATTGTGGAGAATCAGAATCTTTCTTGGTGTAACCGGGTGGTCCAAAGGAGCGACCGATTCATTATGCAAGATTGGCATCGTCATAGGGGAGAAAAACCACCGGCCCGGAAAACCTTGTCATGAACCGCTCTCAAAGCATCGGCGGTCTTCCGGGACAACCGTGCTGCAACAATTAGTCTAGGAACTTACACCGTTTATTCTTGAACAAAATAGGGCCTATACCAGTCCGACACGACTAAGCCCCGCAGTGAGGACCTCGCGGATGAGCTGGTCATGCGACACACCCACTCCCGCTGCAAGGATAACAAGGTCGCTTGTCACCGGGTTGAGCCCAGGCAACGGATTCGCCTCAATGAACACAGGCTCACCCGCCCCATTAAGCCTAAAGTCCATGCGACAAAGGTCGCGGCAACCAAGCCTGTCCCACGCTTCAAGCGCCGCGGATTCGATCTGTTTTTGGATCGGCCCCAACAGGCGGGCGGGACTTTCATAGCGAACACACTCGCGCCAATTGCGTTTGACCTCGAGGCTGTAAATAAATCGGTCCGATGCCTTAAGCGGCACCACCTCCATCACTCCCAAAATCCGAGGGACGCCATTACCCACCATGCCGATCGTCAATTCGGCACCGCCAACAAACTCCTCCACAAGCAAGCTCTGGGAGTAATCTTGCCAAAGCTCTTGGACGATGCCGACAAGCGTTTGCGCATCATCCACCAGACATCTGGCCCGGATACCTTTGCTGGAACCTTCCCAAGCAGGTTTGACCACCACGGGAAACACAACCGTTTTGGCCAAGTCTCTGATTCGTTGTTCGGTATCCTTGCCTTCGACCACAAATCCGCGAGGAATGCGAACCGCCCCACCTTCGACTAGCCTCCGGGCAACGGCCTTGTCCAGCGAGGCGGCCAAGGTAAGCGGATCGGACCCGGAATAGGGGATCCCCAGCATCTCCAAAACGGCGGGCACACGGGCCTCGCGACTTCGACCGATCCCCGCCCCTTCGGCAATGTTGAAAACAAAATCGGGCCGCTGATCCAGAACGCGACGAATCAATGCCTCGCCGTCCCCTAAGACCACCGGGTCATGGCCCATCGAACGCATCACCGCCGAAAGGGCTTCGACGGTTTCGGGGCTGTCGAACTCCTCGTCCCAATCATCGGGCACAAGGCCGGTGGGCCTTAAGGCATCGGATTTGAGGTTGACGGCCAAACCAATACGCATGATGAAGCCCGTGAATGGGAACCAAAAGAAACCCCCGCCTGAAGCCGCTTTGGGGCCGCAGCCGGGGGCTGTACGAACTGAACGGCCTTGCCGCCCTAAACTAGGTCGCCCGTTTACGGCCTAAACTAGGTCGCCCGTTTACGGGCAGTGCGCCTTCGACGGATGCCGAGCTTGATTATTTGACGAGGAGGCTCATCCGAGGTGTGCCCCTCGGTTGCCGCATGGGGACCACGAAGCGAAGAGGAGCAGCCCTCATCGGCCATGTCCTTATCACCGGCCATGGGAGTTTCCTTGGGGCCACGAGCAACCAGCTCTTCTTTCTCGGCCTGTTGCTGGGCCTGCGCGGCACGCTTGGCGGCTTTCTTGCGTCTGGCAAGGCGTTCGGTGTTCTCCGGCACAATGGCCGAAGTGGTCCCTTGCAAGAGGGCGCTTACCCCACGGGTCGCCGTGGTTTGGATGGTGGCGGGACTGTCCTGGGCCTGGTAACGGACAATGAGTCCTTCATAGTTACGCAAAACCACGGCGTCATCCGATGCCGAGATCAGGTAATTGGGCATAAGCGGTATCTTGCCGCCACCATGAGGGCTATCAACCACATAGGTGGGAATGCCAAGGCCAGACATATGGCCCCTGAGCCCCTCCATGAGTTCGATCCCCTTCCAAACACTGGTTCGGAAGTGGCCGGCACCAATGACCGGATCACAATGAAAGAGGTAATAGGGGCGAACCTTGATGCGCAAAAGCCCCCGGAGAAGGCGGCGCATGGTTGCCAAATCGTCATTGACACCCTTGAGCAACACCGAGTGGTTGTTGACAGGCATCCCTCCACGCAACAAAAGCTGGATACCCTTGGCTGCTTCGGGGGTGATTTCACGAGGATGGTTAAAGTGGGTCTGGATCCAGACCTTGCCCACCGACGAAATCAGCTCGATCAGCGATTCGTCATAAAGCCTCATGGGAAGCGTCACGGGCACCCTGGTCCCGATGCGGATGATGTCCACATGAGGGATGGCCGCCAAGCTTTCGAGGAAAAACCGAAGCTTGGTAACGGGGAGCGTCAAAGGATCACCACCCGAGAGGATCACGTCCCGAATTTCGGGATGGTCCCTGACATATTGCACCATCCGTTGATCATCACGACTGACGGCTTCCCACCCACCTCGAACCATGGTGGCCCGTTTGCGGGTACAGAAGCGACAATACATGGAACAAACATGGGTGGAAACGAGCAGCGCCCGATCAGGGTACCGATGGGTCAGGCCCGGAACGGGAGAATCTTTCTCCTCATCGAGGGGATCCTCGAGTTCATAACCCGACGGGTTCTCCTTCTCAAGCGGCGAAGGCACCGATTGCAAACGGATTGGATCCTGGGAGTCTTCGGGGTTGATCAGGGAGAAATAATAGGGCGCGATAGCGGTTTTGTATTCGAGCTCAAGCTCGGTGATGGCCAAGAGTTCTTCCGAACTGAAGGGCAAAAGGTCCCTAAGCTGGCGGATGGAGCGAAGAGAGTTTTGCGACTGCCAGCGCCAATCATTCCAGAGATGGTCGGGGATATCTTTCCATACCGGATGGCGACGGGCCTTACCGGGGGCGTCCTCAACCTCGGGTGGGTTGAAGTTCCATTGAGTGGGATTCCAATTCGCCGCCTGGTGAGAGAGCGCAAGGCGCTCAGCAGTATTGCTCATAAACGCAAAAGCCTCCGGAAATGTCGGGGGAAAAGGCGGCGATCCGGGCCGTCTGTCCCAGGAATGCGGTGGCGCCGAGCGGTTTGCCCGGAAACTGAAGCGCGCACCATGGAGAAGCGAAGGCGGGTCGATCGCCTCTCCTGTTAGCAAGCCTCGGGTTGTACCCCTGCGGCTCTTTCCTGTTTGATCCCCAACTCGATCCGTTCGCGCCGCCCTGGTGTTCTGAGAAGTCCTAGAGACCAGGTTCCTGACCCAATTGCGCCCAAACGGATCTTTTTTACTTTGAACCCGGGACCTTCCCGGATCCGCCG
Organism: Gemmataceae bacterium; assembly: GCA_009691815.1. GTDB lineage: Bacteria > Planctomycetota > Planctomycetia > Gemmatales > Gemmataceae > SYLG01. The sequence goes on from SIAL01000111.1 coordinate 7,742, forward strand.
CCATGGTCCCGTTTCACCGGGCCCATGATCTCCGGCCCGTGGTTCCTTCCATGGACCGTCAACTAAAGCGTCTTGAAAAGAATATTACCTTGTTAGCCCGCCAAAGCCATCATGACTTTGCAAAAAATCTCAACTTTTTTTTCCCAGCCTAGGGACGACCACTGAGCAACCGGCCTCCCATAGTGGCCTCCAACGATGTAGAATGATTTCAGGAAACCAGCGTTGGTCCTACCTAACACCATTTTCACACGGGAAATCAAGCCATGCGCGAGACAACTACATTTCCTAAGATCCTGATTGGGTTAAAATCACTGCTCCGCCAAGCCGTGCCCTTGGCACTCTTTTCCCTCATCACCACCACTTCCTTTGCGATCGCGATTTTTCCCGACACAAAGGACCTTATCAAGAAACTCAAGTCTTCCGACCCCGACATGAGGCGTGCCGCCGCCAAGGAATTGGGTGAGCTTGGACCCGATGCCGCCGATGCCGTCCCCGCTCTCGCCGCCGCCCTAAAAGACTCCGACAAGTTCGTTAGACGATTTGCGGCACAGTCGCTGGCGAAGATGGGTGACGCCGCGAAACCGGCACGGGAACCCCTTGCCGCCATTCTCAAAAATCCCTCCGAGGTCCGTGAAGTCCAAGAGGCCGCCGCTCAAGCACTCGCCAATGCGGGCAAACCGGCGGTAAGCGCTTTGGCCGACGCGGTCAAAAACAACGACCTTCCCCCCAGTGTGCGCACCCGTGCAGCCGATAGCTTGGGACAAATAGGCAAAGATGCCGTAGATGCTGTACCCGCCCTCACCCTTGCCCTTAAGGCACAAACTGTGCGCCTAAACGCGGCCACCGCTCTTGGAAAAATCGGCCCCGATGCCAAGCTCGCCATCGAAAAGATGCAAGAGATGTACGACAAAAAGGGGGAACGGGACCGCCCCTTCAAGGCTGCGCTTAAAGACTCCATCAACAAGATCAACAAAGGCGCCGCCACCGATTCCGCCAAGAAAAAAGCAGCGGACAAAAAGAAAACGGCGTAACCCAGGTGACCCAAACCCCTGAATCTCTTCCTCCGGATTGGCAGCTTCCCTTCGGCGTCGATCGTGCCTTGTGGCAATACCTCCACAGCGGTGATCACGCCCCTGCCTATGACAACTATCTTGCCGACTCGCCTTTGGCTTCGGCGGATGTGGATTTGGTCCTCCGTTTTGCGGATCCAACCCGACACAATCTCATCGACCTCGGGTGTGGCACGGGCCGAATGCTCAAGGTTTGGGCCGTAGCCAACGGAACCGCCACAGGGGTGGACCTCTCGGAACCAATGCTTCGAGAAGCCAAGGCCAAAGTCGGGGCCTTTCCCCAAATCACTCTGGTCCAAGCCAACCTGACCGAGATGGATGAGATTCCAAGCGATCACTTTGATCGTGCCTGTTGCCTTTTCAGCACCTTGGGGATGATCCGCACAAGTGCCGCCAGGGGCGCCGCCCTAGCTCATTTTTTTCGTATTCTCAAACCCGGTGGCCTTTTGCTGGTCCACGCCCATAACCTTTGGTCGAACCTGTGGCATCCGGGTGGCCGTCGTTTCCTAAGGTCCAATCTGTTGGGACTGTTGCGGGGAAGAGATTGGGCCAGAGACTTTATCAACCCAACCCACCAAGGGCTTTCGCATCTGGCACTTCGAATGTACACCCGGGGAGAGCTGGCCAAATCGTTGCGG
>SIAL01000112.1 GCA_009691815.1 Gemmataceae bacterium
CCCAGATTTAGGGAGAGCATTTCAATGGTTGTGGGCGGGTTTTTAACATCTTTTGGTGCTCGCAGCAAAGTAAACTTTACCATGGTTCGAATTATTTCCTGTCTTTCCCGGGCAAGTTGCTGCAAAGATTCCGCAAGGTAGGCCTCGGCTATCGAATATTTCCCTTGGCAGGCCGCAACCAATATTTGGTGCCAATTGTAGGTGGAAATCATCAAGGTTGGGTTATACCCCAATTGGGATTTCATCTCCTCGGAAAGGGTTGTCGAGGCATTGTCCGCCAATCCCAAATTCAAGAGGAGTTCGATGTTCAGGATATAGGTGTCCCGAGCGATTCTTCCCGTCCCATCTATGTTTGCCTGTTCACGAGATTCCGGGGAATTGATTTGTTCGAACGCAATATCAAGCAAACCCAATTGAAAGGCCATTTGGGCCTTTTCAAGGGCGGATGCCCCCTTTCGAACCGCTTCTATGCGACGACTCTCGTTTTCAAAACTGTCCTGCCTTTGGGATACTTCCTTTTCCAGCATTGCAATATTTCCGTCAATTCGCATTAACGCCTCTTCATGTTCTTTGACCGTTACGGATCCGGGAAAAGCGCTTTGAATCCGTCGATATTCCCGCATGTGAAATAGGGTTCTATCCATGAATTGGTTGCCATAGGCTTGGGCAAGAAGTTGGCTGGCATTCTGCAAAGTACTGACATCTTGGGCCAAAAGAGTAGCCTTCGACAAACAATGAATGGCTTGGAAACGGCGAATTTGGGACATGGGATCCCCCAAACGAAGGTGGGTCCGCTCGATGGTCATCTGATTGATTAGGACATAACTTCTTCCCAATTGGAGCCATGCCTTTGCATCGTTTGGATGAACCAGAAGGTTTTCCCGGGCCGCCCTAAGGGCCAGCCATAGGTAGGCGGGATCCCCTAAATCCGTGGATTGGTTCCAAATGCGTTGGAGTAATTCTCCGGGAGAATTTGGGGCGAAAGCGATTCCTGTTCCCAAGAGCGCATTCCAGGTTGCCGGATTTGTTGCGGATTGGGGCAAGGAACTGTTCAGCGCCAAGGAGGCGATTTGGGAAATAAGCCAGTTTCTCGGGGCGACATAGGCGGTCGATTCAAACTGCATCAGCCTTAGGTGGGCTTCACTTACTTTGGGTCCTGGGCGACCGGAATTGGGCAATAGGGCGGTCATCCAAGGTGTTGTTGAGGTGGGATCCCACCGGGAATCTGGAAGGGGTTTGGCCCCGGATCCGAAGGCCAGCTCCCCGGGAAACTCCGCTTTGGGTAGTTCGCCGGCATCGGTCCCCCGTAGGTGAAGGGCCGTGCAGGTCCCTTCTACCCGGATAACATCCCATAGGTCACGATTCTGGGTTAACAGCCCGATGAGGGCATTCATTTCATCCGACCTTGTCTCCTGCAAAAAGAGGTATCCGACTTTCCATCTGCCAAAAATATCTTTCCAATCGGAGGAGTCTAGGCGTGCGTTTTCCGGATTTTGAAGGCGCAGAACCAAGGCATTATGGCAGGTCAAATAGTCGTTGGCCGCTTCCTTGGTTAATTGCAACCGATGGTCGATAAACCCTTTGGTGCCGGGGACAAACCAAGCCAAATAGTTGGAAAAATCCACGGAGAGGTGAAATACATTCTTATCGGGACTCCAATTCCCGGATTCCTTTTGGTTTTTGACCCAAAGCGAAAGACTTTTAAGTGAGGGATCGGGAATAATGCCCAACCCCAACATCCTTTCTTCTCTAGGCCTGGAATGGATCCAGCCCGTCAAACCACCTCCTATCCCAATTAGGAGGAAAAGGGCTAAGCCCAATTTGGGCAGCACCAAGCGATGGCCATTGATTTCCCCCGCTTTATCGACTGGGTTTAGTGTTCGAAGGGTAACCCATGCGCCTACCACGCAGAAAAAGGGCAAGGCTCGATTGGTGTAGAGGCCCATGGCAAGGAAAAATAGAAAGAGCCAACCTAATGGTTGCCGAAAGAGTAAGGGATTTCGTCCCAACAGGATAAAACCGACCAAAGCAATGGGGACAAATGCAAGCCCGGTTATGGATCCTCCGATGGAGGTATTAAGGTAATAGGAACCAAAAGGGGCAAACCAGGGTTCGAAGAGGGGCTTAAAGGGTGCATAAAATTCTTGGTAACCGCGCAGGAACAGGGGAAGTTGAAACGCATTCCAACCCCAAGGGTTGGCAAGGCAAATGGCCCAGCAGCCCAAAGCCAAAAACGGGGACCTTTGACCAAGAGCAAGGGTAACCACCAAGGGCCCAATAAAAAACCAGCTGTCAAGATTGACCCAAAACAGGCAAATCAAGGGAAAAAGGACAAAGGCCCATTTGGGTAGGATTCCTTCGGGATTTTTAAGCGAAATCCGTTCTGCTAGGAAAAGGATAAGAGCCAAAAGGAAAACCGAAACGACAAAGGGTTGAAGTAGCCACCTGCCACTCATTCCAACCGCCGCCAACCCCAAAACGAGGATTCCCACCGTCATTGTGCCCGTTCGAGCGCGAGCACAGGCGGCAAGTAGACCGATTGTGCAAGCGGCCAAAAGGGACTTTAAAAGAACGAGGATTTCCGGACCCCCCGGGAGTTGGTGAATGGAGTAAAAAATGGCGGAATAGAGCCAAGAATGGTTCACAATCGTCTGATTTGTGGTGTAAAGGAATGGGTCGGAAGCAAAAGAATAGGTCCCCTCCACAAGATGGCGACCGGACGCTAAATGGAAAAACAGGTCACTATTTCGGGCGGGAAACATCGTGGCCGCCAATGCCAGTAACACGCACAGCAAAAGGCACAAAGCATCCCAAAAACGGGATCCCGCCCCAACAGCCTTTGTCGGTGGTAGGGTACCCATGGATTCAATGGACATTATTTCGACCCTTGTATGATTGCGGGAAGGAATTCGCTTCGGTCTTTTGGTATTGTACTCCACACCCCGTCTTGATGTTGGGCGGCAAATACCTTAACCTCATCCTGACTGGTTTACTGGCTCTAGGTCAAGCAGATCTGGGGATGTTTCTTTTTGCTCGGTACGAGGTAATTCCATGACAAAGCCTTTTCGGATCCCCATGTCCTGTGGTACCACCGTTTTTTCCATTGGTCGGCAGGCGGGGCGATTTGGAGTCCTTTTGACCCTCTTTTTGAACTGTTTTGGCCAAGGAATGATCCAAGCCCAAGAAAAAATCGAGGCTCCAGAGTTGGAAGGAGGGGTGGCTTGGCTAAACACGGCCAAACCGATCACCCTCAAGTCCTTGCGGGGGAAAATCGTCCTCCTCGATTTTTGGACACTCTGTTGCATCAACTGCATTCACACCTTGCCGGACTTGGCGAAATTGGAAAAAAAATATGCCCGCGAATTGGTGGTGATCGGGGTCCATTCCCCCAAGTTTGAAAATGAAAAAGAAACCGCCAGCATTCGCAAAGCACTGCTTCGATACGAGGTTAAGCATCCTGTTGTGAATGATGCCAACCAGCGAATTTGGCGAACCTATGGTGCCAGCGGTTGGCCCAGTTTGGTTTTAATCGACCCGGAAGGCAATGTGGTTGCCGCTCGATCCGGTGAGGGAAATTATGATCTTTTTGACCGGCTTATTACCCAACTTGTCAAAATCCACAAAGAAAAAAAGACCTTGGACACCAAGGAATTCAAACCTGAACTTGACAAGGAAGCCAGCCCAGAACCTCTCCGATTCCCCGGGAAAGTCATTGCCGATCCCGCCTCTGGCCGGATCTTTATCGCCGACAGTACCAATCACAGGATTGTCATCACCGATATGAAGGGAAAAGTTTTGGATGTCGCGGGCGGAAATGGCCCAGGCGCGACGGATGGCGCCTTTTCAGCGGCAACCTTCAATGATCCACAGGGGTTGGCCCTTTTTGGCAACCAATTAATCGTGGCGGATCGTAAAAACCATTCCATTCGTAGTCTTGACCTTAAGACCAAAAAGGTCACCCGAATTGCGGGAACAGGGATCCAAGGCCAAGATCGTGACGGGCGTGGAAAAGCCCTTGCCGTGCCGTTGAACAGTCCTTGGGATGTGTTGGTTCAAGGCAAGGCCCTTTTTATTGCCTTGGCCGGCCATCACCAGATTTGGAAAATGGACCTTGAACAGGAAACTATTGCTCCCTTTGCTGGCAATGGCCGGGAAACGCTCAAGGATGGGCCCCTGTCCCGCTCTTCGTTTGCCCAACCCAGTGCCCTTACAACGGACGGTGTGACCATTTGGATAGCGGATAGCGAAACCAGTTCCATTCGGTCCATTCCCTTAGATGGTAATGGGGAGGTAAAAACCCTTGTTGGATTGGATCTATTCGAATTTGGAGACATTGATGGAATAGGGGATCAGGTTCGCCTTCAACACGCGCTGGGTGTAACCTATTTGGATGGAGTCCTTTATGTTGCGGATACCTATAACAGCAAATTAAAAACCTTGGATCCCAAAACAAGATCCTCCAAAGGATTTTTGGATGGATTTCATGAGCCGGGCGGGATTTCTGCGGCCTCGAATGGCAAGCTTTATGTTGCGGATACCAACAATCATCAGATTTGGATCGTTGATCCAAAGACCAAAGAAAAGGAAAAGTTGGTGATCCAAGGGCTTGGACTGCCGAAACCCTAAGGAATTTCATGAAGTTATCCATGGTTGGATATTTGGTCCTGTTTGCTTTAACGATCGTTCCCGGGCCGCTTTTGGCCCAAAACGGTTCGGTTTGGGTTCCCACCTCAATTGTTGCGGAACCCGAACATCAAAATCGGGTCAAAATTAGTGCCGAATTTCAGGGTGCGGATCCTTTTGAAAGGGAAAAAAGCCCGGGGACTAGAAAAGTACGCCGCGGCGAAAAAATCGACCTATTCCTTGAAGTAACCCCAGCGGAAGGGTGGCATGGTTATCCATTCACCCAACGGGGGCCAAATCAAGACGCGGCCTACCTAAGCGTTATCAAACTGGAACCGACTACGGCCCTAATGTTGGCCGGGGCGCCTCTTGAGTCGGATGCGCATTGGGTTAATGACCCGGTGGACAATTCCTATTTGTTGGAACATCCCGGGCCATTTTGGGTCAGGATCCCGGTTGCGATTCCCACAAATGCCAAAGTTGGTACATATCCCATTGGCGTCTCGGTTCGGCTTCAGGTTTGTAGTGAATCCCGTTGCATTCCCGGAACGCATGTTTTTTCTTGGAACTTGGAGGTTGAGGGACAACCCACCGGTTTGTCAACAAAGGATTTGTCCCCTTTTCTGCTAAATGTCCAAGTAAAAACTCCTCCGGGGGGCAATGAAATCACCCCTCCCAACACAGGTGGAAAGTCCCCCATAAGTCCGCCAAAAGGGAAAGAAACCGGCTTAATTCCAGTGGCCCGAATTCCCCTCCTCCCAGAGGTGGGTACCTTTGTCGAAATGGGCCGGTACGACGAATCCAAAATCAATAACCTTGATGCCTTTGCAAAATTTCTCCATTCCCCGAGTATCGTGGAAAATGCCCCGGAGGGGTTTATTGCCTTTCTCCTTTTGGGAATGGCTTGGGGAGCGATTTCTTTGGTTACGCCGTGCGTTTTTCCGATGATTCCGGTGACCGTCAGTTTTTTTCTCAAACAAGATAATTCCAAACACGGACCCTTCTACCTTGCCACGGTTTATTGTGCCACCATCATTGTTGTGTTGAGCTTGGCCGCATTTGCCTTCCTTTCGGTTTTTGCCTGGCTTAGTACAAACACGATCTTTAATATAGTCATGGGTTTTCTTTTCATTTATTTCTCCCTTAGCCTGCTTGGAATGTATGACATCGAGCTTCCCACATTCCTGACCAACTTTACTTCCAGCCGTGAAAGAAAAGGGGGTATCAGTGGGACGGTTTTTATGGCATTGACCTTCACCATGCTAAGTTTTGCCTGCGTTGCTCCTTTTCTGGGTGGTTTTGGAGGCGTGGGAACGCAGGGTGCAATGCCTTGGTGGCAAAGACTTTTGGGCGGTGTGGCGTTTTCGGCAACCTTTGCCTCCCCCTTTTTCCTTCTCGCCCTTTTTCCCGGATACCTAAAAAGCCTTCCCAAAAGTGGGGGTTGGCTCAACACCGTTAAAGTTACCATGGGCTTTTTGGAATTGGCCGCGGCGATCAAGTTTTTTCGCCTAGCGGAAATCAAATACTGGGATGCCCAGTTTTTTACCTATGACCTTTCCATGGCCCTAACCGTGGCCATTCTCATGGTCTGTTCCGTTTACCTTTTTGGCCTGTTTCGCCTTCCGTTGGATACACCGGAAGATTCCCTTGGGGTTCCCAGGGCTGTTTTTGCAACCGTGGTTTTGGCGATCGCTTTGCATTTGATTCCTTCCCTTTGGTCTCAACCCGGGGCCGGAGGAAACTTGGTGCGAAACCGTCCACAAGGGGTGATTTTTTCTTGGTTGGACGCTTTCCTCCTTCCGGATGAACAAGCTTCGGGGGAATCCGAGGGGCCAAGTTTTGGTGGGGATTTAGCCTTGGCGATGGAACAAAGTAAAAAGGATGGCAAGCTTGTGTTTGTCGATTTTACTGGGGTTACCTGTTCCAACTGCAAATGGAACGAAGCCAATATTTTTCCACGACCCGAGATTCGTAAACTTTTAGAGAAATATCACTTGGTCCAACTCTATACCGATCGCGTCCCAAATCGGTTTTTCCCGGCTCAGGCCTTGGCGAACAACCCGGGTTTGGACCTAAAAACCGGGGATGCCAACCTTGAGTTTCATCGGGTTGCCTTTGGAACCATTCAGCTTCCGCAATATTTGTTTCTAAAACCCAAATGATTTTGGGCTTTTGGCATTACCTATTCCAAAATTAGACCTTTTCGGACGAATGCCCTTTCGGCCAATCGGATCCTCCGGTTATAAACGAAAGCTGTTAGGCAAGGAGGGCCATTCCATGGGATACTTGGGAAAAAGACTGGGCGTATTTGTTTTTGGCATCTCGGGCTGTTTTTCAATGGCACTTCAAGCACAAACCGTTCCCAATCAGGGTGCGGTAGGCGTTCCCGGCCAAGGTGCTGCCAAAACAACAGTGGGTGGCCAACCCGTTGTTACCGGTAACACTCCGGTAAAGGCGGATCCTGTTTTAGACCAGTATTTACTTCGTTGGGAGCTGGAAATGACCAAGGTCCAGACCTTGGTAGCCAAACTTCAACTTATCGAGGTAGACAAAACTTTTGGGGCACGAAAAACCTCATTAGGTACGGCGAAGTACATGAAAGCAGGCAGCCAAATTGCCCCAGTAAGTTTGGCGCTTTTGGAACTTCGAAAAGAAAACAAACCGGAAATCGACAAAAAATACATATGCACCGCAAATTACCTTTACGAGATTCAGTTCGAATTAAAAGAGATCAAATCGTACGAGCTTCCCAAACCAAAACCCGGCCAGGTAGGGAATGACAATTTCCTCCTTTTCCTGTTTGGAATGAAATCCGATGAGGTCAAAAGGCGCTACGATATTCGACTTGCCAAAGAGGACCAACACTACGGTTACTTTGAGATCAAACCCCGGTTTGCCGCCGATAAAGCGGATTTTCAAAGGGCTCAGCTCGTTTTGAACCGGGCCACCGCCCTTCCCCGGAGGGTCTGGTTTGAACAGCCCAATGGCAGCGAAACCACCTGGGATTTGGCCGACCTTCAAACCCAGATCCCCTTAAACAGGGCAGAATTTGATCCACCGGTCAGACCGGCAGGCTGGAGGGAGGTTCAACAACCCACCATGGCCAGTGGAGCTTCAAGAATGCCCCGGACTAATCCTTAACTTTAACGGTTTTTTAATCATTCATCCTGTGAAATGGGGAATGGATCTCTTGAGTTCTCATTTAGGTAAGGAGTCTGTCGATGAAGAAGTTTGCAATTCTGGCAATGGCCACCATGATAACGGGGCTTTCCGCGTCAGAAGCTCTAGCCCAAGGGCGCCCGGGGCAGCCCGGTGGTGGCGGTGGTTTTGGCGGTGGAATCATGCAGATGATGGGCCGCTCAGGCAATAGCAGTGCAGCTGCGCTATTGTCCAACAAATCGGTTCAAGAGGAACTGAAACTTTCCGATGAAGATGCGAAAGAAATACTCAAAAAGTTTAATGATGAGTCGGACAACCTACTCACCAAAATCCTTGGTGAAAAAGCCAAACCGGGCCAAGTAGCCCGCCTTCAACAAATTCGCCACCAGCAAATGGGTTTTGGTGCGTTTCTTGATGCCGGCATCCAAAAAACCCTAAAGATGGATGAAGGCCAAACCAAGGAAGTAAAAGAAATTGCCGAGGACATGAAGAAAGAAACCGACGAAATGCGCAAAGAGATGGGGACGGATTTCACCAAAATGCGCGAAATGATGACCAAAATCCAAGCTATGCAGAAGGATGCGGTTACCAAGGCCGTAGCCGTGCTCAAAGAAGATCAAAAGAAAGCTTGGGAAGGCATGACCGGCAAGACTTTCACCATGCGAAACGAGATTCCCGGTGGACAAGGAGGCAATCGCCCTCCCCGTCGTGACCAGTAATCATTGAGGATCCTGTGATTTTCAAAAAGGCACCCATCAAAATGGGTGCCTTTTTCATTGCCAAGGCGGAAATATTTCCCAAAACAACCCCAGATCTCATGGATGGGGACGGTAATTCTAATGGTTAATGACAGATCACTCGCCATATTCATCGATTTCGAAAACTTGGCATTGGGTTTTTCCAATCCACGGGACCGGTTCGACATCGAACGAGTTTTGAAAAGGTTGGTCGAAAAGAGAAAAATAGTTTGCAAAAAAGCGTATCCCGATTGGTCTCGATTCGCAGTGTATACAGGACCGCTCCATGAAGCCGCTATTGAGTTGATTGAGATTCCAAAACGAAGCCAATCCGGGAAAAATTCAGCCGATACTTGTCTTTGTGTGGATGCTATGAATCTTGCCTATTCCAAAGATCATATCAACACTTTTGTCATTGTTTCAGGGGATAGCAATTTTTCCCCATTGGTCAGTAAACTCAAGGAACTAGGCAAGCATGTCATTGGCTTAGGGATGCAACCTTCCACTTCCGATTTGTTGCGGGATAATTGCGATGAATTCGTTTACTATGAGGGCCTACTACCCAAGGAACAAATATCACTGAAATTTGCCAGCCCCGTTCCTGACAACAAACGAAAAGTTTTTACCCTACTTTTGGAATCGCTTCTTGCCCTTCGGCGCGAAAACAAAGAGATTCTTTGGTCGTCCATTATTAAGGACACCATGAAGCGCAAAAAACCTTCTTTTAATGAGTCTTATCACGGATACAGGTCGTTTTACTATTTCTTGGAAGATGCTCAAAAGGCGGGAACCGTCAAATTGGAGACCGATTCAAGAAGTCGAACTTATAAGGTCGCCCTTTTCGGGGCGGACCTGGATAAACCTAGGCCGACTATTTCCTTGGAAACAGCGACTATTCCAT
>SIAL01000113.1 GCA_009691815.1 Gemmataceae bacterium
GAGGTCCTCAAATCGGGAAACATTTAAGCCGGCAATTTGAAGGGGAGGATCAAGCCTTAGGCTTTCCAGCATTTTTTCCATCTTGATGCGGCCATCCAAACCGGGAAGCAGGATATTGATTCCGATGTTATTGAAATAACCATATTGGCAAGCCAGATCCTCAAGTTGCCGAAAAATACTCGACCCCTGGCGCTTAAGGTCAAGAGCGCATTCCGCCAAAAGAAGAGCCGCTCCCCCAGCATCTTTGTCTCGAATTTGGTGACTTACCATGGCACCGTGGCTTTCCTCAGTGCCAATGATATAGTCCGTTGGGGCGGCTAAAACATCGCCAAAACGCCCGGTCATTTCCAAATGATAAATGACATCGGCAATATATTTGAAACCAACCAAAAGGTCTCCCACTAGCTGAACTTGAAAAAAGGCGGCAATCCTGGAAATCTGGCGTGTGGTTACCTCTGTCTTGACCACTACCGCCTTGTGTTCCAGTCGCCCCTGTTCCTGAAGTTTGGCCAATTTGAACCAAGTCATAAGGGCAGCCATCCGTTGGCCGTTGAGGAAATGCCAAGTGCCGTCCGGGCCGGGATAAAGGCCTCCCAGACGATCCGCGTCAGGATCCGTCGCAAGGACCAAATCCGCACGATGGGCCAATGCCACAACCTCGGCTCGATCGAGGGACTCCGGGACTTCCGGATTGGGACTCTTAGTGACATTGGGGAATTGACCGTCCGGGGCCATTTGGTCAACAACGGGGAACACTTCAAAACCCCTTTTTTGCAATATCTCCATGGCGGTCAGCGAACCCACTCCATGAAGTGGGGTAAAAACGATTTTGAAAGCACTTTGGCCCTGAAGCGACTTTTGAGGAGGATCAATAAGCGCCCCTTTTAGACAAAGATCAAGGTAAGCTCGATGGACACTTTCATCAAAATAGCGAATCAACCCAAGGGCCAAGGCTTCGGTCCAACCCATCATCCGAATCCTGTCGATATTCTCCACCAGGTCCGCCATAACTTGATCATCAGGCGGCACAGGTTGAGCTCCCCGTTCCTCGTAAAATTTACCCCCATTGTCATCGGGGGGATTGTGCGAAGCGGAAATGTTCAGCCCGCCCTGGGCTCCAAATCGACGAATGGCAAGTGATAATTCCGGGGTGGCGTAAAAGGAATGGCTGGTCGGAGAAAGGACATACGACACAATTCCATTTGCGGCGTAGATTTTGGCGGCATGATGGGCAAAATCTCGGCTGGAAAGGCCCAATATCGGGTTGGGAAGGTCTTTGGAATATCTCCCATTTTTGTCGCGGAATTCACGAACATCGAAAGCCAAACAGACGGTAATATCCTTTTTCACGGGGAACTTTTGTTTAAGGTAGTCGCTGTGCCCTTGGACCGAGGCCCCCAATGTCCAGAGGTTCATCCGGTTGGGGCCAATACCAACGGCTCCGCGCCTGCCACCCGTTCCAAAGGGAAGGATCTGGAAAAACCGGTCCAAAAGTCCGGAAAAATCCCCTTTTTGAATGAGCCATTCGATTTGGGGTCGGTAGGAAACAAATTCATCGGAAGTAAGCCACAGCTCCAAATTCTTTTGGGCCTTCACGCGAAGGGATTCAGGAACCTCAAGCTGAGAAAAGCCAACCTTGGCACATTCAAACAGGTCCATACAACGCTCCAACCAAATCCTGTGAATTATGGGGTCCATGACCCCCTTTGCCGTTATCCTATTTGATGGGGCCAATTACAAAGGAAAAGTTGAAAATATGGCGGGCACGGCGAGGCTTTGTTTCGAATTTGATGTTGTGGTGGTGGGTGGTGGCCATGCAGGAGTAGAGGCAGCTGCAGCCTCTGCCCGAATGGGGCTCAAAACCGCCCTGTTGACCATGAATGCCGATACCGTCGGCCTCATGAGTTGTAACCCCGCAATCGGCGGTATTGCTAAAGGTCAGATGGTTCGTGAGATTGATGCCCTTGGTGGCATCATGGGGAAAACGATTGACAAAACCGCCATCCAATTTCGCATGCTCAATCTGGGTAAGGGGCCTGCAATGCATTCCCCCCGTGCCCAGGCGGATAAAAAACTGTATCAGCAGCACATTAAATGGATTATGGAAACCACACCTAACCTTGTCCTGCGGCAAGAAATTGTGGAAGGGTTTCAAATCGAGGAGGCCCCACATGAAAATGAGGTGGGGTCTCGACAAATCATTCGAGGTGTTTGGGCCCAAGGAGATACGATCTACAAAGCCAAGGCGGTAATCCTTACCACCGGGACATTTCTTAAAGCCCTAATGCACACGGGGGAAGCTAAAACCCCGGGTGGCCGCGCGGGGGATTCCACCACGGAGGGGATTAGCGATTCCCTAGCCAGACAAGGAATCCAGCTTGCCCGCTTCAAAACCGGAACCCCCTGTAGATTGCTGGGGGAATCGATTGATTTTTCAAAACTAGAACCGCAACCTGGGGATATAACTCCCCGACCCTTTAGCTATGCCACAGAGCAAATTACCCAAACACAGATCGATTGCCACATCACCTTTACCAACGAAAAGGTTCATGATCTGATTAGAAAGAACCTGCACCGGTCCCCCATGTATTCGGGTCAGATTCAAAGTCGAGGACCACGGTATTGTCCATCCATTGAGGACAAAGTGGTTCGATTTGCCGACAAAGACCGACACCAAATTTTCTTGGAACCAGAAGGACGGCATACCAGAGAGTACTACTGCAACGGAATTAGCACTAGCCTTCCCAAGGATGTCCAATGGGATTTGGTTCGTTCCATTGAGGGTTTAGAAAATGCGGAAATCCTTCGTTGGGGGTATGCCGTGGAATACGACTACTCCCCACCCACCCAACTTTTTGCAACACTAGAAACCAAATCCATTCAAGGCCTATATTTTGCCGGGCAAATCAACGGAACAACCGGTTATGAAGAAGCCGCCGGCCAAGGTATCTTCGCCGGAATGAATGCCGCAGGCAAAATATTGGGTAAGCCTTCCTTCCACCTTGACAGAAGCGAAGCGTACTTGGGGGTCATGATTGACGATCTGGTTACCCGAGGGGTGGACGAACCTTATCGAATGTTTACAAGCCGGGCAGAATATCGAATTGCGCTTCGTCAAGACAATGCCGACCAACGCTTAATCCCCAAAGGATTTGCCTATGGTGGCGTTGAACAATCCGCCTTGACCCGCCTCCAACTCAAAACCGAGAAAATTACAAAGGCCAAGGAATTTTTGCACGGGACCCGGGTGGACAACCTGACTTTGTGGCAGATTCTGAAAAGGCCTGAAATCCGGTTCCACGAATTGGGACAAAAAGCGGTAGATTACGAAAAAGAAGCGGGCGATGGGTTTGGGGAGGTTATTGAGCAGCTGGAGATTGAAGCCAAATACCAAGGCTATGTCCTACGGCAAATAGCAGAAATCGAGCGCTTTCAAAAATTGGAATCCCAACCCATCCCGGAGTATTTTGATTACCATCGAATCCGACAACTTCGGGAGGAAGCTAGGGAAAAATTTTCCCAATACCGGCCCAAAAGCCTTGGCCATGCATCAAGAATCCCCGGAATTACGCCCGCAGACATCACCCTTGTCCTCATTCACCTGACATGAGTTGGAGGTCGGTTTTATTCAAAAAACACACTCTGGGCCGGATTTCACGATAATGCCGATCAGGGAAGATGGGGCGATCAGGAAGAAATTTTGATTAAGTAGACTTGTACAGTTCCCTAGAGTTTGGGTAGGATAGCCATTGAATTGGACAGGCATCTGCCCAAACCCCTCTTTTTGCCCCAACATGGAAGGATTGCGTGAACATGAAAACTGTCTTCACCACGGGCGAAGCCGCAAAAATCTGTAAAGTTAGCCAACAAACTATCATCCGATGCTTTGACAATGGCCAACTTAAAGGCTTTCGTGTTCCGGGATCTCGATTTCGACGCATTCCCCGCGAACAACTTTTCCGCTTCATGAAGGATAATGGGATTCCAACGGATGCCCTTGTCAGCGGAAAACGCAAAATTCTCCTGGTTGATGATGAATCTGATCTTATCGACCTCATGAAAAATGCACTGGAAGGGGATGGCCGCTTTGAAGTGCGATCCGCCGGCAACGGTTTTGACGCCGGAATGATGGTTAAGGAATACCGTCCCGACCTGATTGTTTTGGATTTGATGCTTCCCGATATTAACGGCCGGGAGGTTTGTCACAGGGTCCGAGCCGATTCCAGTTTGGAGAATGTGCGCATTCTGTGCATCTCCGGAATGGTGGAAGACGACAAGATCCAAGAGCTTCGACTCTCTGGAGCGGATGACTTCCTTCAAAAGCCATTTGAAATGGATGCCCTTTTGAAACGATTGTGTCAACTCCTCGAAATGGAACCTGCAAGAGCCTAAAGTTGGCGAATCAGCCAATTGGTTAAGGCAGGAATCCTTGGGTCGAGTGCTCACTCCAAGGATT
Organism: Gemmataceae bacterium; assembly: GCA_009691815.1. Lineage (GTDB taxonomy): Bacteria > Planctomycetota > Planctomycetia > Gemmatales > Gemmataceae > SYLG01. The sequence continues at coordinate 4,457 of SIAL01000113.1, forward strand.
TGGCGTGGCACCTAGAGTTTACAACCAATCGACACCTGCCGAAACGGGCATTGACCCGTGGAGGTTGGTATATGATATCCACCTCCTACCTTCACGAAGCCAATGGCCTCTTTTGAAGGGGGATGCCTTTATTGAATCTTGGGATTACCTGTTTCTCCCCGAGTGGGCCCATGGATTTCTCAAATGGGGATCCCAAGTCGGTTTTGCGCAATCTTGGAAAGATTTGTGGTTGGCCGGGATTGGGCAAGCCCTTGCCAATCAAAATAATTTGCACCAAATGGATTGGCAAAATCCCGCGATTCGAAAATTTTATCTCCAAGGGTGCCAAAGGGCGGCGCTTCTTAAAATCTTCGCCGAGAAAATCCCAAGCTCCTTTCCCATCGAAGGCAAAATCCATTTGGCATTGGCCACGATTCGGGAAACTGCAAAACATCTGATTTCCAATGAAACACCTTTGACCGAGTTGGTTCTTTCCAATGCTTTCAGGTCCTTTCCGGGTAAAAAAGCCACCCTTTTGGGAATAGAAGAATCGGATATTGGGCTCAAATCCTTACCTTCCCCATGGGATGCGGTTTTGGCCCTTACCCAAACTTGGGTACTTAAGTCCTTTACCGATCGGTTCTCTACCCGGGATGTGGAACAGTTGGCCCGGGAATTGGCCCGCCTACCCTTAAAATGGGATCCCTATTTTTTGGATGAAATCGTTGCCAGTTTGCGATCCAAATATCCAAAATCAAATCTTTCCAAACCTTGGCAACCAAAAGAAATTGCCCTGTTAAACCTTGGTAACTCTTTAACCATGAGGGCCCGCCCGGACATTTCCCAAGCGATAAAACCGTCAATTGGTTTGCTCAATCAGGAAATGGACCCTTCAGCCCGTATTCAATTAGCGGAAATGGCGGCGGGCGCGGGCCATGAAATCAACAACCCATTGGCCATTATTACCGGAACCGTTCAGCGACTTCAAAAAATGTGGGATACAGAAAAACCTCAAGCCGACGACAAAAATCCGCAGAAATCATTGGAATTGATTCTTAGGCAGGTTCAGCGCGTGCGCAATCAAATTGATGAATTGATGTGGTTTTCCCGCCCTCCGGAACCCCGTTTATCTCCCAGATCCTTTAGCGAACTCAAGGCGGTTTGGAAAACGGGGATAACCGGCAGTTGCCTCTCTGAGGAATCTAATTCCTTACCCAAAAAAATGGGCCAAGGTAAATTCCTTGCTTTGGACCCGGTTCAATTTGGAAGAATAGCCCGACTGGTTGGAGAATTTTTCCGTCACCACCTGCCAAAAGGTAACGAGCAACCTCTGGAATATTCCTTTCACCGCAAAGGTAAAACTCTGGTCGCCATTGCCAAGGGAATACTTCCCATTTGGAGTCCATCACAAATACTGGGTATTTTTACTCCGTTTTTTTGCCCGAAAGGCTTTGGCCGTAGTAGCGGACTCCAACTTCCGGCCGCCCGGGCTTTGGCAGAGAAATGCGGATGGGCGCTATCCCTTGTCCAGGGCGCAAAAGAAAGCCCGGGGCAAATCCTTTTGGAAATTCCAATCATTGCCGCCGAACCCGCCAAAACTGTTTCAAAAACAAAACTTCGGTCAAAATCCATTCTAGGAAACGAAAAAATGGCCCTTCGTCCGGTCGCCTAAACAGGTTGAATTCGGTTAAGGCAAAGGACACCTAAAGGATAGAACCATGGGATTCTGGGGCGATGGCCTTGGTGACCTTGTTTTTCCACCCCGTTGTCATGGCTGTGGCGATTTGTTGGCCGCACCTGGAAAACCCTTTTGCCTCCCCTGCGTTCAAAAAATTCCTGGCCTAAACCTTCATCGTTGCACTGGTTGTGGCACGATAAAACCGGATCAAACTTTAACAGGGCAAGCAACCGACGGTTGGCATTGCCCCAGTTGCATTGATAAACCCCTTCCTTGGGATTTCCTGTTTGCGCTTGGCTCTTACGATGGCCAATTACGCGATTGGATATTGGCACAAAAGGGTAGGAGAGGCGAATGGTTTGCCGAAATCCTTGGCAGGTTTTGGGCCGATTTCATTCCTTTTCCTTTCCAATCCTTTGAAAAAATTGATGCCGTTATTCCTGTTCCCCGACATTGGACCAAACGGTGGTGGTTTGGCCATAACCCCGCCGAAGGATTGGCTCGCGGTTTAGGCGGTATCAAAGGTTGGCATTTGGATCGATTTCCCCTTTTTCGAACCCGGCCCACCGCTAGGCAATCCGATCTGACCCCCAACCAAAGGAAAACGAATGTAAAGGGTGCATTCGCTTGGAGGGGGAGACTTCAAAAAAATGCCACCGCCCTTTTGGTGGATGATGTCTACACGACCGGAGCAACCATGATGGAATGCTCAAAAACCCTAAAAGCCGCAGGGTTTTCCCAAATCGCCATCGCCGTCCTTGCCCTTGGTAAAACCCGCACAACTCACCCGGTCAGGCGAGGATAATTCCGCTGAAAGCCGGTAACGCAACAGCCTTCAAGGCACCCATCCGAAAGTAAAGGTAGGGGCGTTGGAAATCGTTTAATACGCCTCGGCGGGGACCATGGTAATGTGCATCCGGAAAATCCTCCTAGTACTAATCATTCAAGTAATGGGTTTGGCTGGAATCCAAGCATCAAGCTCTTGGGCGGATGGGTTGTTTGATGAATTGTCCAAGGACTTTGGGATCGTTTCTCGAGGGGTAACCCTTGTCCATAGGTTCCGCCTCAAAAATGATTCTGGTCAACCGGTTGGTATCTCAAGTGTGCGCGTATCCTGTGGTTGCGTAAGTGCATCGGCCTTAAAAACTTTTCTCCAACCGGGTGAAGAAACCGCTGTGGTTGCCCGAATGGACAGTACCCGATTTCGTGGTGTAAAAACCGTGACCATTTATGTTCATTTCAACAAACCAAAAAGCGAGGAAGTCAGACTTTGGATTAAGGCAAACGCCAGAGATGATTTTAGCCTTAGCCCTGATATGCTTGATTTAGGAGTCATAAAACAGGGTCAATCGGCTCAAGCAACCTCTGTTGTGAAATTCCATGGACAACCTGACCTTATTGTCGGGGAGGTTCATCCTGAATCCAATTATTTGATTTGCAAGATCCGGGAAACAGGACGATCAGAAAACGAATCCACCTACGAGCTTATTGTTTCCTTACGGAAAGATGTGCCTCCGGGTGTTTGGTTTAGCGATGTATGGATTCGGACGGATTCCACTCAAATTCCCCAAGTTCGTGTACCCGTTACCTTAACGGTGGAGGCGCCCCTGAATGCCACCCCGGGACAAATCCAACTGGGACAGATCCAAGGAGGAATGGAAATTCAACGCCGATTGGTCATTCGAGGTTTGGCCCCATTTCACATTTCCAAAATTGAGGGAGTAGGGGGGCTTGTGAATCTGACCAATCCCTCCAAAGAGGCAAAATCGGTCCATGTCCTCACCCTTTCTGTCCAACCCGATCCCAAAGGAAAAGTGCCTACCGCCGTTCGAATTCATACCGATGCCAAGGACCAAGAAATCCTGGAAATCCCTGTTTTAGGTGAAATTCGGCCTTAAGAATGTTTTCGGCGATTGAATCGCAATAAGCACAGGTTGGTTTCCGGGTCAGCCCCACTAAAATGATCGATTGAGCAATCCCTAAAATGATCGATTGAGCAATCCCTGAGGCGATTTGGGCCGTTATCTCCATGAAAAGCACTTTCCGGAAAATCCTTGTAGCCAATCGTAGCGAAATAGCCATCCGTGTTTTTCGAACCGCTTCTGAAATGGGAATCCGAACGGTTGCCATTTACGCCCATGAAGATCGGTATGGACTGCACCGATTCAAGGCGGATGAAGCTTACCAGATCGGAAAAGAAGGCGAGCCCCTCCGTTCGTACCTGAACATTGAAGCTATTGTCGCGATCGCCAAAGCCAACGGAGTGGATGCTATCCACCCGGGTTATGGGTTTCTCTCGGAAAACCCCCGTTTTGCCGAAGCGGTTCGCAATGCGGGCATGACTTTCATTGGCCCAAATATTGGCATACTTGAAAACTTAGGGGACAAAGTTGCCGCCCGCCTCATTGCGGATAGGGCAGGGGTTCCCATCCTAAGAGGCACGGAAAAACCGATCACCTCCACCACCGAGGCCTTGGACCAAGCCATTGCAATAGGGTTTCCCGTCATGGTGAAAGCTTCTATGGGGGGTGGCGGGCGTGGAATGCGTGTTGCCAATAATCCCGAAGAATTGCGGGAGGGAATTGAACAAGCCAGTCGAGAAGCCGCGGCGGCCTTTGGCATCGGGGATGTTTTTCTTGAAAAACTTGTCCGCAAGGCCCGTCACATCGAAGTTCAACTTATTGGGGACCAACATGGTGGATTGGTTCACCTTTATGAACGGGATTGCTCGGTTCAAAGACGCCATCAAAAAATTGTCGAAATTGCACCCGCGCCAAACCTGAAACCATCCACCCGGACAGGCCTCCTGGAAAGTGCCATCAAAATTGGGCGGGCCGTAGGGCTTGACAATGCTGGAACCGTGGAATTTCTCGTCGATAATGAAACGGGTGAATATTACTTCATCGAGGTCAATCCCCGGATTCAGGTTGAACACACCGTAACCGAGGAGGTAACGGGTCACGACATTGTCCGAGCCCAGATCCTAATCGCCTCTGGGACAAGCCTCGGTTCGGACGAAATCGGAATGGGCAATCAAGAGGCAATCAAAGTCAATGGGTTCGCCATTCAATGTCGCATCACTTCAGAAGATCCCGTAAATGGATTTCTACCCGACTATGGGCGGGTTACCAATTATCGTTCGGCGGGTGGCATGGGCATCCGCCTCGATGCGGGGAGTGCCTATAGCGGGGCGGTGATTGTTCCTTACTACGATTCCCTTTTGGTGAAGGTTACCGCGCGAGGCAGCCGGTTCGAGGAAACAAGTCGGCGAATGTTACGCACGCTAAA
>SIAL01000114.1 GCA_009691815.1 Gemmataceae bacterium
TTGGATAATGGGGCGCTTGGAAAAAGGGGCAATTTACGCCATGGACCTCATTTCATACTTTCCCGCTCTTCGTCTGTAAAATAGTTCATGGCATCTTTTCCTGTCGCTCGTTGTTGGCGCATGCGGTGTACGTTTTGGTTTAGTGCCTGAAAGACCTCCCCCGAATGCATTGCGCAAAAATCAGCGGCCCCATCCGTTTCCATCCCTAATTCCTGAGCTTCCAACAGGGCATCTTGGTTAGCCCCCAGGAAAGTAAACTTCCAGTTGTAGGTTTTCTGTTGATGACGAACCATTTTCTTGATCTTCGCCTTGGTGAAGATCTGGCTGGCATTTTCCTGACCGTCGGTCATCACCACAAAGACCACTAAACCGGGCCGGTCCCCTTCGGCCATCTTGGCCAACCGGTCTCCCGTTTCCTGCATCGCCCTACCCATGGCGTCCAAAAGGGCAGTGGATCCCCGAGGAACCAATTGGTATGGTCCCACCAAGGCAAGGGGGGTGCCTTTGTGAATAAATTCGTATTCACTATCGAATTGGACTAGGGTGAGGACCGCCTCGCCTGGCAAGGCTTTTTGTTGACCGATGAAGGAGTTGATTCCGCCTTCGGCGTCGGAGCGCATACTTTCCATCGACCCACTACGGTCAATAACAAAGGTGATGTCGGTAAGTTGGAGATTCATGGAACACCTCGGAAAAGGGAAATGGTGAAAAACCTTCTGACACCCTTCCTTTCCCAGTAAGGCCAAGAATATTTCCCAATTTCCCCCTTTGATCTAAACATTTTCAAAAAAAAGAAAACTTTAACGCCTCTTGAGCCACGATTGGGGGGTGGTTACCCGGTGATTGGTACCCGATTCCAAGACCGCCTCCAAAAGCGCGATCGTTTCCAAATTGTCCACTCCCGATGCAAAAAGGGGGCTACCGTGGTCAATGGCTGCCATCAAATCGGCCATGGGCCAAACAAAGGCGTCTGGAAACCAAGCAACCCCCCATTGGGGCCGGATCCATTCTCCCGGGTAGTCAAGGCAGGTATACTCAAGGGTGCTTGGTGTGTGTTTGGGCCAATCGGGCCAACCAATGGTGCCTTTTGCCACCCCTTTGGTGCCTTCGAAACGCCAACGAATTTCACACGAGGGAGCTCCCCCCTCTTTGACCGGTCCCGCCCAAACATCATCCCAAGCGCTTGCCCGAGGCCCGTTTTCATACTCTAGGATGTAGAGATTGATCCCGTCCACATGGTCAAATTGGGTTCTGGGATCCTTTCGGAAACTGGCAAAAACCCGGTCGGGAGTACCCAGCCAAAAACGAAAAGTGTCCAAGTGATGGATGCTCATGATCCAGGTGGAAAGCGACCGCATCCCCTTGGCCCAATCCATCCAATGGGGAACGGCACGCATATCAATGGTGGCCAAGACCGGGTCACCCAGCAATCCCTCATTGAGGATTTGCTTTTGGGCGTAAATCGAAGGGTCAAAGCGCATATTTTGATTCACGGAAAGCACCTTGCCCGCTTGTTCGCAAAGTCGAACCAACCGGGTAGCCTCGTCAAAGGACATTGCCAAGGGTTTTTGTGCCAAAATTCCTTTGAGTTTGGGGTATTTCACCGCCTCCTCGATGACGGCGGGCTGGACCAAAGGAGGCACGGCGATATCGAGAATGTCCGGGTTGGCTTTTTCCAGAAGTTCCGCAACCGATTGTGCCACACATGGAATGCCAAATCGCGAGGCGACGCGATTGGCTTTTTCCAGATCCCTACCCATGATGCCGCAAACCTCTATCCCCGCCTTTTTGTAGGCGACCAAATGGCACTCTTCGACAATAAACCCGGTGCCAACTAGGGCGACTTTGAGTTTGGGTAGGGGACGGAAGTCGGGATGGGGTTTTGGATGAAACATTGTCTTCCTTTGGAACCTTGTGGGCGCTTTCCGGTTAACCTCAAGTTACGACAGATTGCACCAAGCAGAAGCGGGCAAGTGGATTTCTGGTTCCAAGGCGTGGGGTTTTTCGTTTGGTCGTCGCGAACTTCCTTAATGTCCGCCCTTTGGCAAAAAGGAAAAACCGCCGGAATATTTTGTGGAAGTAATTAAGACAACGGCATACGGAGTTTGCCTATTTCGTTCGATTCCGGCCTAGGGAATATTCCCACCAACACCAAAATAGGTTGTCGGTTCTATTTCAAAATCCATCCCAATATCCGAGGAAATGTCCCATTGGACCCAACGCTCGCCTGTTTCCAAATTGCCCCGTTCCTTACGGCAATGGCTTTGCCCCATCACCAGTTTGAGCAACAACAGCGATTTTTTTGGGGTGAAATTCCCCCGGGGCAAGCACCACCAATTGGTCATGGATGCGCTGGCGCATGTCGCAACTCAAATCCACAACCTCTCGCAACTCCTCAGGTGTCATTTTCCCATCAGGATACAGCAGCTTGATCAAACCAGAAGAAAGCCGTTCAATGGCAACATAATCCCTCTTGGTAATCCCTTTTTCCAAGGACTGGTCCTGAATCCTTTGCCTGTGGTCATCTTCCCTCAATCGGACCAGGACTTCTCCAAAATAATCGGTGACAAATCCAATACCTGTGGCAAGGGAAGTGGGAGTGATTTTGGGGATTTCCCAACCCGGTAAATAACCATGAATCCGGTCATGTAAAGCCGTATCAATCAACTCGTCCGGTAAAGGTTCAAAGAGGTGGCGATAACGGGAATGCGGTTTGGTCCCCTCGACATCAATGTTTCCCGCAAGGAATATCCCGGCATCGGAGGTAAACTGCTTATTGCCACGGCTAAATTGACCACTCTCCATGAAGTCCTTAAGGATGCTAATGGTTCCATCTTCGGTGTTAAAGTTGGTATGAGCGATCTCGTCAAACACAACCACTTTTCGGTTGCCAAGTATGCCAATGGCACCGGTGGAAAGGTTGACAAAAAGATTTGCGGGTGTGGCCCTGCCGCCCGAGATGGTGAACACCCGTGGAGAGACATTTCGCAAAAGAAAAGTTTTCCCGGTTTGCCTTGGACCAAGCTCCAAAAGATTGACATTGCGCTCCACCAAGGGAATGAGCCTTGAAAGGATCAACAGCTTGACCCTTCGATTGGGAAAGGCCTTGGGTTCATATCCCGCCGATTGAATCATCAAATCGAGCCATTCTTGCGAGGAAAAGTGCGATCGAAAGCCACGAAATTCCGCAATGTCGGGCGGACCAATCTGGAATGGAGTAAAGGAGGCAATATGGTTGGGACTGCCACCGTCCCCGTCAGGGGAATAACGGATTTTCACCGTTCCCCATAATCCCCCCAGCAATAAGCCGGGACTCTGTTCCAAAATTTCGGGCGTTACACCCACCTTGTTTTCATCAAGCGAGGGGACCCTGGCCCAACGCTTTCCCTCCTTGAGATCGACCCGGCAATCCACCTGATCGATTAGGGTAACTTCGCTTGTGGAAAGGAGCCTCTCCTTTATCATTTCTCTGTTTTCCGGATTGGGGAGCAGATCCCGGATGCGGTTTTTTACTTTTTCCACATCCTGTTTCCAGGTTTCCTTTTTAACAAATTTGGCAAGGAGGTATTCCGTGACAAAACGAGGCAGGCCGTGAAACGACGCCTGTTGAGCCAAGTCCTTGTGAACCCCTTTATCGCCTATTACCTCGGCAACACGAAGGTCAAATGGAGAAAGGTCCGCCTCCAAACCATTACTCATCGCATACCTCCCTTAAAAGTCAAAGTCCAAAAGCCGCATCCAAATCCGCATTTTCTCGAAGATCCCTCACGGCGGGCTCCGCCATAGGATCCACCCCCAATTCCCTGAGCAGATGCTTGGCTCCCTGGTTTACTAGATCTTGTTTCGCCTTGGCCAGGTCTACGAATTCCAAACCGTATTGGGCAAACCGGTCGGTGTCATATTTATCCAAAAGCATTTTCCATTGCGTCCTGACCAAAGTTTCCGTCAACACTACCGTGGATAAAAGCTCGAGTGCTTCTCGTGGGTTTTGCGGCTTCGGCGGGATTTTTTCCCCCGTGGACTCGATTTTCTCCAACACGAAGTCCGTTTCGTTTTCGGGATCAGGCAAGGATTTTTCAACAGGAATGGAATCGGCCATGGGTTGGTTGAAAAGCCAGCGGATAAAAGTGACCGTTAGGGCCGCCGTTACCGCGGGTTCCAAGGATTGAAATCGTGCCTTTGCCTGGTCGGTTTTTTTTTGGGATAGGCTCTTTTGTTTTTCCGTTTCCCCATGCAGGGATTTTAGTTTCAATTTCAATTCGCCAGACTCCGGACACCTGCCCGATTCCAAACGGGAACGAAGTTCTTGGTAAAGGCCGGTCATGGCCAGCCGAATATCCGAGGCTCTTTTGGAGCCAATGCCTTCAATGGCATCCAGTTTTGCGGTTGTCAAACTATGCAGGTATTGATGGCCATTTGCCTTGAGTCTGGCTAAGGTCACGGGGCCAATTCCAGCGTAGGGATCCAAAGCGCTGATGGAAGTCTTTGATATTAGGACTAGAAAGGTTTTTTCGAAAATATCCCGGGCTTTTTTTTGAGACTGGCGATCCCCATTGGCAAGAACTAGCTGGAATTGGGCAAGCTCGGCCGCCAATTGTGCCTGTTCACGAAGGACACTTTTTGATTCTTTTCGCAAGTCAAGTGCTTCAAACTTTAGGTAACACCAACCCAAGACGACAACGCCGACAAAAGACAGCAGAAAAACAATCACATAAAGGGATTGAAGCATGGAATATTTAGGACTTCCATTGGGAGGATTGGTACCACAATTAGGTTAGCCACAAAGCGTGATACTTCACCTGCCTCTTGGAATTATTTTCCAAAACGCATGGGCTAGAAAATACCTGGACCCATTCCATTTTCCGTGGCCAACAAAAGGTTGAAACAGTGTATTTTCCCCAACGATTGGCCTTGAATTCCCCCCGTTCAAAAGTATCTCAATCCACTTAAGGATCCTTGGGCCACGGCCCGTTTCGTTTTTGGAAAAAAGGTTTTGCCATGATTGTGGTTATGCGCCCAGGCTGTTCGACTTCCGTGATTGACCATGTAGTCGAAGAAATTCGTCGGCACGGCTTATCCCCCAATACCATCGTGGGGACAGATCGGACAGTTATTGCCGCCGTTGGCAAAGAAAAAGAGGGTCTACAATTTGCCCTTGAAACCTTGGAAGGTGTGGAAAAGGTTCTTGCCATCCTTGCCCCTTACAAAATGGCCTCCATTGAAGGACATCCTGAACCGACGGTGATTCGGGTCAAAAATTTTGTTTCCGGGGGTGGGCACATCGGCATGGTAGCCGGTCCCTGTTCCGTGGAAGGCCAACAGGAAATCATGGATGTGGCCCACTTGATCAAGGAAGCCGGTGCCACCGGGCTTCGAGGAGGGGCTTTCAAGCCTCGAACCAGTCCCTACAGCTTTCAAGGGCTCAAGGAAAAAGGTTTGGAATATCTTGCCGCGGCGAGCAAGGCGACCGGGCTTGCCGTCTTCACCGAAGTCATGGCTCCTGAACAAGTTTCCATGGTTTCCTACCATGCCGATGTCTTGCAAATCGGCGCCCGAAATATGCAAAACTATCCCCTTTTGGAAGCGGCAGGTGCCCAACCAAAACCGGTTCTGCTTAAACGAGGTGCCTCCGCCACTATGGAGGAGTTTCTTCTCGCCGCGGAATACATTTTGAAGGCCGGGAACCCCAATGTATTCCTTTGCGAAAGAGGCATTCGCACCTTTGAGGAACACACCCGCTTTACCCTGCCCCTTGCCAGCGTTCCCTATTTGCAAGAAAAAACCCATCTGCCTGTGGTTGTTGATCCCAGCCACGGGACCGGGAAGGCTTCGCTGATAAAGTCGATGACAATGGCGGCCATTGCCGCCGGGACGGACGCCTTGATTTTGGAAGTCCACCCGAATCCCGAGAAGGCTCTAAGCGATGGGGCCCAGACCATCAGCACAAGGGCATTTTGTCAGCTGATGAAGGAGGCCAAAGTTTTGGCCAGTGCCTTGGGGAAAACTTTCGGCTAAAGGAACCCAATGTGGGCCTTGGGCGACCCCGGTTGAATCGCGTGAAATGTGGTCGGAATTAAGCTTATTCCTTGCGAATCTATCCTTTCCTAGCGAATGAACCCGCCGGAGGATGGATTCGCAAGGCAAGCCGTGACACCTATCCTCGTTGACATTTTGCAAACTCATCATTACAAATAGTAAAACTCGGTTTTTTTGGGTTCTTGAGGTTGAAATTGTTGCCAATGAATCCTTGACCTTTGGCATTTTTCTGTTTCTGGGTTCTTTCCTTTCAGGAGTATCCCATGGTCAGTTCAAAGCGGTTTGTTCGAGGTGGTTTTACTCTCATTGAGCTTTTGGTGGTGATTGCCATCATTGCCGTACTTATTGGTTTGCTTTTGCCTGCGGTGCAAAAGGTGCGCGAAGCCGCCAACCGAATGCAATGTTCCAACAATCTCAAGCAAATTTCTTTGGCCTGTCATAGCTACCACGACGGAACGGGGGGCTTCCCAAAAATCGAAGGGTTCACGCTGGGCTGGGGAGCCCTACCCCTCCTTCTTCCTTACATCGAACAGGACAATCTTTACAAGCAAATCCTCTTTACGGATCGGGTAAGTTGCCTGACCATGGCATTTCTACGAAGCGCCAACATTAAGTCCTTTCAATGTCCAAGTGACCCGGATGTCAACCGCCTTCATACTGATAGGACACTTCCCACCGGCGGATGCCTTGTTGGATCTGGCGCGCCGGATGGGGCTGGTGGTCGCTATTTGGGTTACGCATCGTCCTATGTGGGAAGTTATGGTGACGGGTTTAACAATGTTCCCAGCGAGCCTTATGGGGGAGATGGGGCATGGGGGCGGTATGGGTGCGGGGGTTGCGCCAGCAACAACGCCGTAGCCCCAACGGTTCCCTGTCCGAACCCAGGCATCGGTTATGGAGGCGGCAAAAACCACCGGGGAATGTTTAACTATTACGGTGATTCTGGAAATCTGCGGTTTGCCGATGTCATTGATGGAACAAGTAACACACTGCTTTTTGGGCACAATATTGTCAAAGGAACCTCCAACAGCAACATTTGGATGACCAGTACCGGATCGGCACATGGGACCAGTTTGCCCATCAATTGGATCCTTCAACCTTGCAAGGTTTCGCAAGGGCTATGGATCGACAAGTGTGGCAATCCAACCTTTAGCAGTTGGATGGGTCGTGGTTTTGCCAGCTATCACCAAGGGGGAATCATGGTAGGGATGGCGGATGGGTCAGTTCGCTTTGTAGCGGAAACCACCAGTCCATTCGCCTTTAACGCAATGGGTAGCCGGGCGGGCGGAGATACGATTCCGCAGTAAGCGGGGAATGAGAATCCCCAGTTCCATCCAACAGAAAGGGTTCGCATGAATCCATTAGGAGCACCTGTAGCCTGTTTGATGTTGGCTGCGGGGGGGGTATTTGTTGCCGTGGGCTGTTCCGTGGACAAGAACCGGCCCGTTTTGGCCCGTGTCACCGGCAAGGTATCCTTCAATAATAAACCTCTGTCCAAGGCTCAAGTCTATTTCTTTCCCGAAAAAACGGGGATTCGAACCGCTTTGGGAGAAACGGACGACGAAGGCCGTTACACCTTATGGACTTACGAACTAGGTGATGGGGCGCCGGTTGGAAAACACAGGGTGACTATCAACCTGCGGGGAGCCCCTGAAAGGATCCCGCTTCACGCATCGGCCAAAGCGGAGGGCAAGGGGGAAGCCTATTATGAGCAAGCCACGATGGAAGGAAAACCCCTCATTCCCCCCAAATATTTCAATGCCATGACCTCGGGTTTAACCGCGGAGGTACTTGTTGGAAAAACCAACACTTGCGATTTTGGACTGACGGGCAATGTACCGAAATAGAGACTTGCCAAGGCTCGTTTAGTCGGTTAACAGGCACAAATTGGGGCCTTGGCCACCAGAGAAAATCGACCTTAACTAAATCGAATCCTTTCCCAACCGCCTTTGCGAGACAGGACTTGCACCTTGCAACGAACCGACTCCGAACCACAAGATGGGCAAGGGCGGGATTCAATCACCTGTTGTTCATAAAATGACAAACGGGGCATCTGCCAATGCAGGTCGCATTGGTTGCATTCCACAGAAACTCCATTCACCCTGGATCACTCCGTGAATTCCCAAAAGGCGCCAATCCATCGGCGGCCCTGCCCCCAAAACGGTGACACAAAGGGTTGTATCGACATTTCACAAAGGAAAGTTGAATGGCTGCACAGTATAAGTTCACATTTGGCCCATGGAACATTAGCACCGGTTCGGACCCTTTTGGCCCTCCGGTCCGAGCCGAAGTTCCCTTTGCGAGCAAAATTGCCGAGTACAAAAGGTTAGGCTTTGATGGCGTCCAATTTCATGATGACGATGTCGTTCCCGCCGACCTTTCGTGGGCGGAAACGGAAAAGGGCGCCAAGGCTGTCAAAAAGGTGTTGGACGATGAGGGCCTTTTTTGTGAATTCATCGCCCCCCGTCTTTGGGAAGACCACCGAACCATTGATGGTGCTTATACCAGCAATGACCCGGCAGAACGAAAATATGCTCTGGACCGGTCCAAGAAAGCGGTCGATATTGCCCACATTATGGGCACAAAGGACATCGTCCTCTGGTTGGCACGCGAGGGAACTTACATCCGCGAAGCGAAATGCCCCGTAACTGCCTCTCAGCGAGTTCTCGATGCGGTAAATACCCTTTTGGACCATGACAAGACCATTCGTATTTTGGGTGAAATGAAACCCAACGAGCCGACGGATAGCGCCTACTTTCCCACAGTGGGACACTTTTTGGCCCTATGTTACCGAACCATGGATCCTGCCCGAACGGGGGTATTGATTGAGTCGGCCCACAGCATTTTGGCCGGAATTGATCCGTCCGAGGACATGGCAAACGCCCTTTGGCATAACAAACTTTGGAGCGTTCACCTCAATGACCAAAATGGCCTGAAGTACGATCAGGACAAAACATTTGGATCAGTCGACCTGCGCCGCGCATTCAATCAGGTGTGGGTTCTGGAACGAGCCAATTACCAAGGCTGCATCGGTCTCGACATTAAGGCCATGCGCTCTACCAAATCGGAACATCAAACAGCCCACCTGAGCAACAGCCTTTTGCTTTTCAAGCGATTGGTCGAGGTTGCCCGTTCGGTGGATACGGCCAAAGTTGAGGCGTTTCGTACCAGTCGTAACTATGAAGGATTGGAGCTTTACATTATCAATCGCTTGATGGGAATATAGGATTGCACCCGTCTAGGTAGGAAACCTGTTGCCAACAAATTGAGGTTGGCAACAGGGAAATTGTTGTTGGTCCCAGGAAATGCTTTTTTATTCGGCTGGCGTTTTTACTGTACTTA
>SIAL01000115.1 GCA_009691815.1 Gemmataceae bacterium
ATCGTCGCGTTTTCCCTCATATCGTCGCGTTTTCCCCTGTGTCCGCCCCTTTGCAAAAAGGAAAAAACCTCATGGAAACAACCCCCTAAAATCCAGGAAAGGGGCACCCCTAAATCCAACAAACCCTTGGGGCGGAAAAGGTCTGGCCCTAGTTGTAGGATACTCCATGGTGGGCCGGGGAAAAATCCCCAGCCAAAGCATTGGTTGGCAAGGGAATTTTAGCCATGCGGCATGACCGGATTGATTCGTCGCTTTTTGCAACAAACCGTTGCCGTCTCGCAACCCAATTGGGACAAAAGGCCTTAGCTGTCGTCGGGGCCAATGATGTCCTGCCCACCAACGCGGATGGCAGCCTCTTGCTGGTTCCCAACAGCGACCTGTTTTACCTAAGCGGGGTCGAACAAGAGGAGAGCGTCCTAGTCCTTTTCCCTTCGGCGCATGATCCACTATTGCGTGAGGTGCTTTTCATTCGCGAGCCCAATGAACTGCTCAAGATTTGGGAAGGGCACAAGCTGACCAAAGACCTTGTCCGTGATATTTCGGGCATCCAAACCATCAAATGGCTGTCCGAGTTTTCCAAAACTTTTCATGCCATGATGTGCGAAGCCGACAAGGTTTGGCTCAATGAGAACGCCCATCCCCGTGCCGTGGTCGAATCCCAAACCCGTGACGCCCGCTTTGTCCGAGCGTGTCAGGATCGGTACCCGCTGCACACTTACGGGCGCCTTGCCAAGCTAATGCACGCCCTTAGGGTGGAAAAACAGCCCGAAGAAATCGAGCTGGTCAATCGAGCGATCCGAGTGACCAAGGGTGGCTTCGAGCGGGTATGTGGCGTCGTTCGGCCGGGGATGTATGAACACGAGGTCGAGGCCGAGTTTGCCCATGAGTTCATCCGAAATCGCTGCAAGTTTGCCTACAACCCTATCATTGCGGGCGGGGCCAACTCGTGTATTCTCCATTACAACGAAAACGACCGCCCGCTTGTGGAAGGAGAATTGCTTTTGCTGGATGTGGGCGCCTCCTATGCCAATTACAATGCGGACCTTACCCGAACGATTCCGGTGTCGGGTCGATTCAATCCCCGGCAAAAACTCGTTTACCAAGCGGTGTTAAGGGTCATGCGGCAATCGATCCAAAACGCCACCGTAGGCAAACTTCATCGGGATTGGGTCAAAGAAGCAAGGGCCTTGATGAACGAGGAACTTTTGGGATTAGGCCTGATTACCCGTGAGGAAATTTTGGCCGAGACACCGGAAGAATACGCGGGGCGGAAATTTTTCATGCACGGGCTGGGCCATGTGCTAGGCTTAGATGTTCATGATGTTGGCCCAATGAACCAGCCCTTTGCTCCCGGTTGGGTGCTTACGGTTGAACCCGGAATCTACATCCCCGACGAGGGTTTTGGCGTGCGCATTGAAAATAACATTCTCGTTACAGAAAGCGGCCCGGTGGACTTGATGGCGGAAATCCCGGCGGAGGCGGACCAGATCGAGGATCTCATCCTCTCCGGCCGATCCCGCTCCTAATCAGCCCCACGGATCCATTTCATGCAAACAGCCAAACGCATCGAGCTCATTGACACGCACACCGCCGGGGAGCCCACCCGGGTGGTAATTCGTGGCGGCCCCGAATTGGGACAGCTCAACGCGACTTTGGCTCTTGACAAATTCCGTGATCATCACGATCGATTTCGCTCGGCAATCGTAAATGAACCTAGGGGCAGCGATGTCATGGTGGGGGCCTTGGTGCGCCTTCCCATCGACCCCGGTTCGTCGGCATCGGTAATCTTCTTCAACAATGTGGGCTACCTAGGCATGTGTGGGCACGGCATGATTGGGGTGATCGCCGCCTTGGAATTTCTGGGTCGCATTAGCCAGGGCTTTCACCACATCGAAACGCCGGTTGGACGGGTTACCGCGCAATTGCACCCTGATTCTAGTGTGACGCTAACCAATGTTCCCAGCTATAGAAAAGCCGCGGATGTTGTTGTCGAGGTGCCCGGTGTGGGTCAGGTTCGCGGGGATGTCGCCTGGGGAGGG
Organism: Gemmataceae bacterium; assembly: GCA_009691815.1. GTDB lineage: Bacteria > Planctomycetota > Planctomycetia > Gemmatales > Gemmataceae > SYLG01. The sequence goes on from SIAL01000115.1 coordinate 2,040, forward strand.
AATTGGTTTTTCCTCACGGCAATAGATGACATCCCATTGAAGATCTCTCATGTCGATGAACTTACCAACCGTGCCTGGGCGATCCGGAAAGCGTTGAATACCCAAGGGTTTCCCGAAGTGGATCATGTGGAGCTTTTTGGCCCCGCTCAAAATCGTGGGGGGAGCGGGCGGAATTTTGTCCTTTGTCCCGGTCGGGCCTATGATCGCTCGCCGTGCGGGACCGGGACCAGCGCCAAGATCGCTTGCCTTGCGGCAAACGGCAAACTTGCCGAGGATGAAACCTGGACCCAAGAGGGAATACTTGGGACAAGTTTCAAAGGCCGTTACAGAAGGTTGGGCGATCAGGTGGTTCCCACCATCACCGGGAGGGCTTGGATTACCGGTGAAACCACACTATTATTAGATGAAAACGATCCGTTTTGTTGGGGAATACGACAATGAGGCCGGTTGCCGATGTCCTGATCGTAGGGGCGGGAATTGTCGGCGCGGCCTGTGCTTTGGAGTGTGTTCGGGCCGGTCTAAAGACACTTGTGGTGGAATCGCACATTGTGGGAGGGGGGGCCACGGGCGCGGGCATGGGCCACCTCGTTGTGATGGACGATTCCCCAGCTCAAATTGCCCTAACCCAACTTTCATGTGCGTTGTGGAAGAAATTGCAATACGAATTGCCCCAATCCGTGGAATACGAACCTTGTGGGACGATGTGGGTTGCCGCCGATGCCGAGGAGATGGCCGAGGTCGAACGCAAATCTCGTGTTTATGCCCAAGCCGGAGTGGCGTCCGAGGTTGTTTTCGGAAAAACCCTTTACGAATTCGAGCCCAACCTAAAGCCCGGCCTTTCGGGTGGACTTCGGGTGCCAGGCGATGCCGTGATTTATCCCCCCACGGCGGCGTCATGGTTGCTTGATCGGGCCATCGTTCAAGGGATCACCTTTCAAAAAGGGCAAACGGTTCGCGAAGTTCAAGAGGGGGGCGTTGTCGTCCTCGAAAACGGGGATCGCCTTTGTGCAAGGACGGTTGTGGTGGCAACGGGAGCCAATGCAACGGTTTTGGTTCCGGGAATTGCAATGAAACCTCGCAAAGGGCACTTGATTATCACGGACCGCTACCCTGGTCATATTCGCCACCAATTGATTGAGCTGGGCTACCTGAAAAACGCTCACAAATCTACACAAGACACGGTGGCCTTTAATGTCCAGCCTAGGCGCACCGGGCAACTGCTTATCGGATCCTCAAGACAATATGGCGCCTTGGATAGCCGGGTGGAAGAATCCATCACGGCGAAAATGCTGGAGCGGGCCCTTTGGTATTTGCCGCATTTAAAGGATCTTCTTTGTTTGCGGGTGTGGACTGGGTTTCGTGCCGCCACGCCGGACAAAGTTCCCCTCATTGGCCCGGCGCCTAACCCTGAAACGGGAAAGCCTATGGAGGGTGTTTGGTTGGCCACCGGCCATGAAGGCCTTGGCATTACCACATCTCTTGGTACCGCCCGAATTTTGACCGATCGCCTCATTGGCAATGCCCCCTCCATTCCATGGGAGCCCTATGACCCTTCGCGGTTTGCCCTGAAAAGGGAGGATATCCCATGAGCGATCCGCTATTGGCTAAAATTGACCTATTTGTCAATGGCAGGCCGGTTTCCGTGCCTGTAGGCAACACCCTGCTTTCCGCGGTATCAAAGGCCGGCTTTGGAACAACCCGCACCTCGGTCACCGGCCAACCCCGTGGCCCCCTGTGTGGCATGGGTTTTTGCCATGAATGCACCGTTACCATCAACGGATTGTCCCAACAACGATCCTGCATGATCGCGGCAAGCGCGGGAATGTTGGTCGAAACGGCGCCTCCCCTATGAGCAGGGAAACCAACCGGGCTGATCTGGTGATTGTCGGTTCCGGGCCAGCCGCCATGGCCGCCGCCGTTACCTATTCCCGCCATGTGGACCCATCTCGACGGATCTTGGTTTTGGATGAACTGACCACTTTGGGAGGTCAGATTTGGCGAGAGGGACCAACCAATCGGGTAGCGAAATACTGGATGGACGGCATGACTTTGCCCAACATCCATCGAATGAAAGGTCAAGTGCTTGATGTATTGGCCGATCGGCCGGGCGTAGTGTTTCAATCGCCTGAGGGCGAAACCCAAAATTGGATAGGCGACGATCTTATCCTTGCGACCGGGGCAAGGGAGCGGTGGATTCCGTTTCCGGGTTGGACCTTGCCCGGGGTGGTGGGAATGGGTGGCTTCCAAGCCATGCTCAAAACCGGCCTTGCCATTGACCATAAACGGGTTGTGATTGCGGGAAGTGGACCGCTCATGTACCCCGTTGGTCGATCGGTCCAAAAAGCCAAGGGACAACTGCTTTTCCTTGGGGAGCAGGCTTCGATAGCCAAGCTGGTCTATTTCGCCGCTCACCTCCCCGCCTACCCGGAAAAAGCCATCGAGGCACTTGGCTACTTTGCCAAACTTTGGAATGTTCCCACTCGGCTTGGAACATGGGTCCAAAAGGCAGGGGGCGATGGTCGGCTGGAATGGGTCCAACTATCCAATGGCAAGAAATCCTGGCATCTTGATTGCGATTACTTAGCAACGGGTTGCCATTTGATTCCCAACATCGACTTGGCCCGGTTGGCTGGGTGCGCCATTGACAAGGACCGTGTTCAAATGGATCACCTTTGTCAATCTTCTCGTCCCCACCTTTACGCCATTGGCGAATGCACCGGGGTAGGTGGGGCGGAGCGGGCCATTGCCCAAGGAATTGTGGCCGGCTTGGCGGCGGCTCGGCAACCGGGGCTTGCCCAACATCACTCTGCCGCACTACCCAGATGGGAACGATTTGTCCAACTGCTTGATGCGACATTTTCGCCTAGATCCGAGTTATTGACCCAAATTGGGGAGGACACAATCGTCTGCCGTTGCGAAGATATACCTCATGGCAGGATTAAACCCATGAGTTGTTGGCGCGAAGCTAAGCTGCAAACCAGGTTGGGCATGGGGCCCTGCCAAGGCAAAGTGTGCGGGCCGGCCGCAAAAGCCCTCTATGGCTTTGAACCTGACATTTCCCGCCCACCGATCAGCCCTCTTTCCGTACAAGCCCTTTTACAACTTTATCAATCGGAGATTAACGAATCATGATCTGGCAAGGCGTAATTCCGGCAATGACCACTCCCTTTACCGAGACCGGTTCAGTCGATCATTCCTTTTTGGTCAAACACACCAACTGGCTTATCGACAATGGCTGCCAAGGTATCGTTGCGTTGGGGTCCCTCGGCGAGGGAGCTACCCTTACCTTTGCGGAAAAAGTCGAAGTTTTGACCACTTGTGTCAAGGCGATTGGAGACCGTGCCCCGGTGGTGGCGGGTGTCGCCGCACTTTCTACCGCCGAGGCGGTCCAAATCGCCCGGGCCGCCCATGTGGCTGGCTGCAAGGGGTTGATGGTATTGCCCCCGTATGTCTATTCCACCGATTGGAGAGAGATGAAGGCTCATGTCGATGAAGTCATCGCCGCCACACCCCTTTCGTGTATGCTCTACAACAATCCGATCGCGTACAAAACCGATTACCTCCCCAGCCAAATCGCGGAACTGGCCAACGACCACATAAACCTTCATGCCGTCAAGGAATCCAGTGCCGATGTCCGCCGTCTGGCCGCCATCAAAAGCGAAATCGGCAATCGTTTGGCTCTTTTGGTTGGGGTGGACGACATGATTGTGGAAGGTATCGAGGCCGGGGCAACCGGATGGATCGCCGGATTGGTCAACGCCCTTCCCAAAGAGTCAGTAGCGCTATTTGACTTTGCCATGAAAGGCGACAAGGACAAGGCGTTTGCGATTTACCGTTGGTTTTTACCGCTTTTGCGTATGGATGTTGTGGTGAAGTTTGTCCAATTGATCAAACTTGTCCAACAAGAAGCGGGGATGGGTTCGGAAAGAGTCCGTGCCCCCAGACTGGTCCTTGCCGGCCAAGAACGAACCGAGGCACAACGGATAATAGCCCGGCACCTTGCGGAAAGGCCGCAACTGTAGGCCAGGGCCATGGCAAACTGAAGCAAACTTCTGAAAATAGCCAGGGAAGCCTACCTTGGCAACACCTATTAGGGATATTTTACACCTGGTATAGCCGAAACCTCCCAAACAGGGCAAAGGATATTCAGCAAATGAACAGTATTACGGGTGTGTCTTTGATCGGATTCGCCAAGGGCCAAGAAGGGGGCGGGGCCAGGCCCTATGACCCCTCCAAGCGAGCGTTTTTCGGCCCGGAATTCGCCTGGGCCCGCCCCGAGGAGGTCGCCAATGCCCTCCAAAAGGCACAGGATGCCGCCCCGATTTGGGCCACCCTTGGTCACAAACCCAAGGCCGACTTCCTTCGCCTGATCGCCCAAGGCATTGAGGACAACGCCGCCCGAATCATCGAATTGGCCACACGGGAAACCGCCCTTCCCTCTGGCCGCATCCAAGGCGAAATTGGCAGAACCACCGGGCAGCTACGCTTTTTTGCCAAACTTGTCGAGGAAGGTTGGTGGCGAGATGTCCGAATCGACCACTCCGACCCCAGCCGCAAACCCGTCCCGAAACCCGATGTCAGGTCCATGCTCGTTCCCTTGGGGCCTGTGGTCGTGTTCAGCTCAAGCAATTTTCCCTTGGCGTTTTCGGTGGCCGGTGGCGACACCGCCTCCGCCTTTGCCGCCGGGTGTCCGGTGATTGTCAAAGCCCACCAAGGCCACCTGGCCACCTCGGAATGCGTCGGAAACATCATCGTCGAAGCGGTTCGGCAATCGGGCCTCCCCGAGGGATCCTTCTCGCTTTTGTTTGGCCCCGGACGCAGCGTAGGAACGGCCCTTGTCACCCACCCCACGATCCAAGCCGTCGGCTTTACGGGATCCCGTTCGGGAGGCCGTGCCTTGATGGACGCCGCTGCTGCTAGGCCAAGGCCGATTCCGGTTTACGCGGAAATGGGAAGCATCAACCCCATGGTCATCCTGCCCGGGGCCTTGACCGATCGTTCCCAACTTTTAGCGGCCGGCCTTGCCGGGTCGGTCACCTTGGGCAATGGTCAGTTTTGCACCAATCCAGGGCTGATCCTCCTTGAGGCGGGTCCCCAGACGGATACTTTTCTCCAACAACTTGGATCGGAATTGGCCAAGGTCGCTCCCGGTGCCATGCTCACCGAATCGATCTGCCATGAGTTCCTTGGTGGTTTGTCCAAGTTCACCGAGTTACCTGAAATCGCGGTCCACACCAAGGTTGAAGCCACCCCGGGCCAAGTGGGCCCCATCCTGCTTACCACCTCGGGTCAAGATTTCCTTGCCCAACCCGCCCTCCTTGAAGAACTGTTCGGCCCTGCCACCGTGGCGGTTCTTTGTAACGGAATCGAAGAGATTACTAAAGTAGTCCTGGCTTTGGATGGGCAACTCACGGGGACCATTCATGCGAGCCCCGCGGACTACGAACAGGTCAAAACCCTGTATCCCATTCTGGCGGGAAAGGTGGGCCGTTTGGTTCACAACGGTTTTCCCACAGGCGTGGAAGTTTGCCACGCCATGAATCATGGCGGACCCTATCCCGCCTCCGCCGATGGCCGCAGTACCTCTGTTGGCAGCCGGGCCATCACCCGATTTTCCCGTCCACTTTGTTGGCAAAACACTCCGGAATTTCTCCTTCCCGAGGAGCTGAAAGAATCCAATCCGCTTGGCCTGTTGCGCCTGGTCAATGGCACCTGGAACAAAGACCTTCCCGAATAATTCGGCAATGGAAAGCCCGTTGAATCCGAATGGTCTGGTCCTTGCCAAGCCTGAGTGAAATCGCGCCGGTTTACCGAAGTGCGAAATAAAAAAAGGCTACCCCAAGCAAGGGATAGCCTTTGGCCATGAATCAACTTGGCAAAGAAATTAATCAAGCGTGTAAACTTCGCCAGCTCCCCGGGTGATGAGGGCAGCCATAGTCTTCAGGGTGATCTTTGAGCTGACATAGCGCACCGATCCGTCCCCCATGCACACATTGATTCCCCCGGTATGAAAGCTGTACGCCTCATTTTTGTTGGTAACCCCAAAGGGCACATTGGTAACCGTGGTATTAATGGCGACATCCTTTACCGGAATAACACCCTCTGCCGAGCAACCGTTCACGCTGAAGGGGCCTTCAGAATCCGCCCAGCCGATCCCTTCGCTGTTGTGGGCCGCTTTGGTAATGTCATAGGGAACCGTTTTGATCCCATTAATAACCACATCGGGTCGGCTTGAACATTCGACAAGCAAAGCCGTATTGGAGGTGCCATCGGTAATGTCGGCCATCCGAGTGACTAAGTTTTTTTCCATGATTCCACGGGTTAACCGGTCATAAATTGCATTATCCGCTTTGCCGGCATAGGGAATTCCATAAAGCGGGTTGTAGGTGAAAACCTTGACCCCATTCATGGTGTCATAGTCGGTTGGGGCAAGGGGCGCGGGGAAGGTCATCGCCGGGCGATTCCCCGACTTGACACAGTTAAGAACAAGCGAGCGGCTCGGGGTGCTTGGACATTGAAAGGTTTTGACCTGGGTCGTGGCAACGGCCAAGTTTTGGGTAGAAAACCAATGTTGGTTACGGGCATACTGTTGGCCGACATTGCCCTGTTCAATGTAGTCGAGCGTAAAAGCCCTCCAACTATGCTTGGTGCCGGATGGATTACCTTGGGCGACGGCGTCATACATGGCTGCCGGAAAAAAACCGTTTGTGTCGTGAAAATTGTGCATGGCAAGGCCAAGCTGTTTCAAATTGTTGGTACACTGCATCCGATTGGCGGCTTCCCGGACTTTTTGCACGGCCGGAAGTAAAAGGCCGATGAGAACCGCGATAATGGCGATCACCACCAAAAGCTCAATCAGGGTAAAACCGCCACGGGTAGTAAATCGGGATTTCATTAGTCCATCTCCTTTATTCAAAATAATTGGCTATTCCGACTAGGGCTATTCTGCCAAATTATTGTGAAGGAATGGCTAAGATGAGTTGAAAAGTCTGTGAAGAATGAGGTTGCTTCTTTCAAGAAATCAGTCTCAATGGGGCAACATCCAAAGGAATTAGTGCCTTATTTACACAGGGAAACAAGCGGTTTATTGCACGACAGGAACGATGTTATCCACCCTAAAACAATGAGACAATAGGAATCTTAGGGTTGCTTGAATGCCAGATTGGCCCCAGACACAAATCGGCAAGGGCAATCACTTATCCTTAGCCGCTTACTTTGGATCAATCCGCAAAATGCGTTGGTTTTCACTGTCGGAAATCCAAATCCGCCCTTTGCCATCCACCGCCACACCGTGGGGATGCCGAAGTTCCGTCATGATGGGATTTCCCCCGGCGGGACC
>SIAL01000116.1 GCA_009691815.1 Gemmataceae bacterium
GGCTGTTTGGCTTTCTCGCATTCCATTTGGAACGATTCAATGACGGTTTGCTGGATCATTTCCCGGCAGCCGGCATGAATGGGGTGGGCGATGTCGGCGTGCAGTTTGGGGCGACCGTCGGCAATGCGAAGGCCACGGTTTTCGTCGAGACGGCCTCCGCAGGCGTTGCAGAAACGGGCGCGCATCTGATTTTTGAAGCCACACCCGGTACACCTATCCATTAGCTTTCGGCTGGGCATGGCCACGAAAAAGCCTTTGGGCCCACCTATGATTTTGAGGTCTCTCACCACAAAGGCGTTGTCAAAGGTGACAGAGCAGAAACCCAAGAGGCGTTCGTTTTCGCCATTTTCGTTGACAAGCTTGACCCGGACTTCAGTGATGTTCACAGTGCCGACCCTCCTTGGAACCGCAATGTTTCCAGACGATGGGAACAATCCTTTGGGTCAGGAGAGGGTTTGCACCACTCGCACCGACCGGACTCTTCCCGGGTTCCCCACCATCCCTGATGGATCACCCGTTTCTAAACGCCCAGCCGCCTTGTAGGCCATTTTGCCATCGGGAAACAAGCCCAGCACGACGGACCCACTTCCCGTCATGAGGGCGGCCCCCGCCCCAAGGCCGAGAAGGCGCTCCTTCCACAAGCCTATTTCGGGCCGAAGACAAAGGGCGGGCTCCTCCAATCGGTTGAAAAGGGCGGAACAAAGCATGGGAAAATCGCCCGAATCCCATGCGTTTAGGAATTCTGTGGGCGCATGGTGATACTGGCGAGACTGGGCAAGACCAAGACTCTCGTAAATGGTCTTGGTGGACAGGCCAAAATCCGGCTGAACCATGACCAACCAAAGGGGTTTACCCGCCGGCCTTGGTTCACAGATTTCGCCACGACCCGTGCAAAGCGCGGCAGGCCCGGCTAGGAAGAACGATACATCACTTCCCAGTTGGGCTCCTAGGTTTTGCAGCTGTAACGAGCTCCTTGAATGCCCCCAAAGGGCGCAGAGGCCAACCAAGGCGGCGGCGGCGTTACTGGATCCCCCCCCAAGGCCCGCCTCCATCGGGATCCTTTTGGTGAGGCGAATCCTAGCTCCGGGGCTTTGGCCCAAATCTTTGCAAAGCAGTTTTGCCGCCTGGATGATGAGGTTGGAATCTCCGGTAGGGAGCCCTTGGTTATCGACCTCGAGGGTGAGGGTTCCAGCAGGAGCCATTTCGAACTCAAGTATATCCCACAAAGTGACTTGCGTCATTAGGCTTATCAAATTATGAAAGCCATCGTCCTGTTTATTAACAATCTCAAGGAACAGGTTGACCTTGGCGGGGGCAAAGACTTGGACCCTAGGGCCAACATGGGCAATCAACATGAAAACAGAGTCTCCCAGCCAGAAGGACTATTGGGTTTGCAAGGGATCCTGAGCATGGAAACAACCAAAAAAAAGACGGCATCCATTGGGGCCGAGGAATGTCATAAAGGTGTTTTAGCCCCAAAAGGATTGGAAAAAAAGTTCAAAAAGAACGGAACCTTGATGTTTTCTCCGGGTTAGGATAGATATGGTAGTAGATAAGTGCTTTTCTCCTCACTTTTTGCCCATGTTCCTTCCCGCCTATCCCCGTACCGGGAGTTTCCAAAATGTTCACCTTCCTAGGTCAAGGTCGTCGGTTTTGTGATTTGGGCACCCGGCGTGATTTTTTACGCATCGGTGGTTTGGGTGTTGGGGTCGGCTCTTTGGGCTTGTCCGACCTGCTCAAGGCAAGGGCCGTTGGTCCCAATGCCAAGAACGCCTCCAAAGCCAAGTCCGCCATTTTTGTCTACCTTCCCGGTGGCCCATCGCACATTGACATGTGGGACCCCAAGCCAGACGCACCCGCGGAAATCCGGGGCGAGTTCAAAGGCGCGGAAACCAATATCCCCGGCATTCGAATCAACGAACTGTTTACCCGCCAAGCCGCCATGTTTCAACATTTCGCCGCCGTCCGTGGCGTGGTCAGCGTCAACGAGCACTCCGACTCCTTGGTCATGACCGGCTATTCAGACATCGAAAATCGGATCATGAACCACCCCAGCTTTGGGTCGGTTCTTTCCAAGTTGCGGGGCATGAATGATGATGGCATCCCCCCGTTTGTGAGTCTCCGCGGGGCCAGCAAAGGTACCGAACCTGGCTACTTGGGCGTTGCCCATCGCCCCTTCACCCCGGAAGGCCAAGGCGTCGCCAACCTAAGGCCAACCCCTGCCAATGCGGGGGAACGGTTGACCAAGCGCCGTGACATGCTCAATCAGTTTGATGACTTCCGCAAGGAGTCCGACACCACAGGCACGGCCAACGGCATCGACCAGTTTACCAGCCGCGCTTTTGAAATCGTCTCCTCGGGGACGGTTCGCAAAGCCCTTGACCTTAGCAAGGAAGAGGCCAAGGTTCGGGAAAGCTATCGCGGTGTGGAAAACTTCCTCACGGCCCGGCGCTTGATCGAAGCCGGCGTCGGCTGCCTCACCCTCTCCTATGGGGGTTGGGACACCCATGTCAACAACTTTGTCCAACTCAAGCGACAGCTTCCCATCCTTGATCGTGCCATTGGCAACTTGGTTACCGACCTTAAAGAACGGGGAATGCTTGACGAAGTCGCCATCGTGGTTTGGGGCGAATTTGGCCGAACCCCAAAGATCAACGGCACCGCCGGGCGCGATCATTGGCCCACCGCCATGAACGCTCTGGTTGCGGGGGGCGGTCTTCGCACCGGGCAAGTGGTGGGTGGAACCAATTCCAACGCCGAGAAACCAAAGGAACGGGGTTATCCGGTCCAACGGGTTCTCTCGACCGTCTACCACGCTTTGGGAATTGATCCCGGCATGACCTTCCTTGATACCTTCGGACGGCCACAACACCTCCTTTCGGATCGCGAACCGATCACGGAACTTTTGGGCTAATTTTCTCGGCTTGGGCCGCCGGGCTGAAACCTTCCCGCGGCCCGGGGGGCTTGTACCATGTTGAACGCGCTTTGCCTGCTTTTTGTTTTCGGGCCTGTTTCCCTCGCCGCCCCTGTGCCCCCATCCGGCCTAGTGGTTGATCCCCCCTCGGTTTCCCTGGCGGGATCAGACGCCTCCACCCAGTTGGTCCTTTCCGCCAAGAATCCTTCGGGCTTGATCCTAGACCTGATTCCCGGGGCCAAGTTTCAAATCGATAACCCGGCCATCGCAAAGATCACCGCCAAGGGACGCATTACCCCCTTGGCCAACGGCAAGACCATGCTCCGAGTGGAAACCGCCTCGGGCGCGGCCCAAGTGCCGATTTCGGTCGAAGACATTGAAGATTCCAAACCAATCAATTTTGCCAACGAGATTGTGCCAGTCCTCACCAAATTCGGCTGCAACGCCGGCGGGTGCCATGGCAAAATTAGCGGGCAAAACGGATTTCGGCTGTCTCTTTTGGGGTTTGATCCAGAATTTGACTATATGACCATTGTTCGTGAAGGCCGTGGGCGTCGTCTTAGCCCTTCCACCCCGGAAAAGAGCCCCCTATTGCTAAAGGTCACCGGCTCCATTGGCCATGGTGGAGGCAAAAAAATCGACCCCGAATCGGACGAATACAAACTGCTAAGGCGCTGGATCGTTTCGGGCAACTCGTGGGCCTCCAAGGATGATGCCACCTTGACCTCCATCGAGGTGCGACCCGCGGAGCAAATTCTTTCTAGAAAATCCCGTCAACAAATCCGGGTGGTGGGCAAATACTCGGATAACTCCATCAGGGATATTACCCGTCGCGTTCAGTATGAATCCAATCAAACGGAGATCGCCACCGTCGATGTGGACGGCTTGGTTCGTACCCACTCTCAAACGGGCGAAGCGGGAATCATGGCCCGATTCCAGGGTCAGGTGGTCGTGTTTCGTGGGTCCGTTCCCATGGAGAACGCCCCGCCTAAATATGCCTTCAAAGCAAATAATTTCATCGACATCCAACTGCAAAAGCAATGGACCAAAATGAACATTGCCCCTTCCCCGGAGGCCAAAGACGAGGACTGGCTTCGACGGGTGCGCCTTGACCTTACCGGGACTTTGCCCACCCCTACGGAACTGGTCGCTTTTCTTGCCGACAAATCCAAGGATCGGGATGCGTTGATTGTTGACAAGCTTTTGGCAACCGAAGAGCATGCCGCCTTTTTTGCCCAAAAATGGTCCGACATCCTCCGGGTAAAACGAGGCAACCAAATCGAACGGGCCAAAGGCACCTTCCTCTTTTATGACTGGATCAAAGAATCCATCGCCACGGACAAACCCTATGATCGCTTCATCCGAGAAATCGTCACTGCACACGGGGAAGAGTCACATTGTCCCCCGGTGGTTTGGTACAAAGACCTTTTGAGCCCGGATCAATTTGTGGACAACATGTCCCAAGTGTTTCTGGGCAGTCGCCTCCAATGCGCCCAATGCCATCATCACCCATTTGAAAAATGGAGCCAGGACGACTATTGGGGAATGGCGGCATTCTTTGGCCGGGTAGCCCGCAAACCCTCCCCTATTCCGGGACAAAATATCCAGAACAACAATCAAATTCGCCAGATTGTTTATTTAAGGTCCAACGGAACCGTCACCAACAAGCGCACCAACCGCCCCGCCGCCCCCACTCCCCTTGACTCGGCCGCGGTGGAACTAGACTCGGAACAGGATCCCCGACACCAACTTGTCGATTGGATGGTTGCCCCAGAGAACCCGTTTGTCGCCAAGGCCGTTGTCAACCGCTATTGGTCCTACTTTTTCACCAAGGGCATTGTCGATCCCATTGACGATTTCCGGGTGACCAACCCGGCCAGCAATCCCGAGCTATTAAACGCGCTGGCCAAAGATTTGATTGCCAACAAGTGGAGCCTCAAACAGACCATCAAACAAATGGTGACAAGCCACGCCTATCGTCTGGCAAGCGACCCAACCAAGGACAACGAGGACGATAAACAATCGTTCGCGAGGCACTATCCCAGACGGATGACGGCTGAAGTCATGCTTGACGCCGTGTGCCAGGTCACGGGCAGTCCGCCGACCTTTAACGGGCTTCCCACTGACACCCATGCTCCCCGCCGGGCGATCATGCTGCCGGATGAATCGTATCAGTCGTATTTCCTCGATGTGTTTGGCCGACCCCAAAGGCAAAGTGCTTGTGAATGCGAGCGAACCGGCGATGCGAACTTGGCTCAGGTGCTGCACATGCTCAACTCGGATGAGGTGCAAACCCGTCTTAGTCGAGTCGGTTCCCGGGCGGACCTGATGTCGAAAGACCCCCGTCCGGCCGAGCAAAAGGTCCGCGAATTGTTCCTTTGGACGGTCGGTCGCGAACCGGATCAAAAGAAACTTCAAGCGGCACTTGCCCACATCAAAGAGAACGAAAAGACGGTCAAGGTGGCTTACGAGAACATCCTTTGGGCTTTGATCAATACCAAGGAATTCGCCTTCGTTCGATAATTCAAAAAGTCCTTCGGGTGGATATGACTTTGGGCGTCCTATCCGCCACAACTGGGCGATGTTTGACGCGGCAGGGAAAAATTGTTAACCGCGAATGGACACGGTGGAAACTCCTGCTCTGAGGAACCGCTTGTCTTGGCCCACTCTGCTTGGTGGGACCGTTTATCGTGGTAATAGCGAATGCCAATAGCCCAATCGGTTTAGGGGTTTTGGCAATGAAGTTTTAAGATGCGAAAAACCTCCGCGAAGGTTTCTGGGTTCCGATGAAGGTGTGTGTGGATGCCCCGGATGATTTTCTCGCTTTGGTCCCCGGGGTTTTTCGCGCTGGCCAGATTCACGATACCGTCGGTTGGCCCGCCCAGCCCAAACCAGCCCCCCTCGCCCATGATGGAGTTGGTGGTAATCCAAGGGGCTCGCCTTGCCCTGTTCATGGCCAAAAGCGTCGGTTGATTGGGTTCAAGTTGATCAAGCATGGTGGCCGAACAGTCGCGCAGTCTTGGACGAAATATGACACTATTTCTCTCTAAAAATTCCCGGTGAGCTAGGGTCGCGGGGGTTTCATGGGTGATGATGCGCTCGCCAGACCTGGCCAAAAAACCTCGAGCAAAGGAGGTGCCGTTGTGGGGGGTACCAATGTAGACCACCCTCTGAATTGTGGGCGACGGTTGAAAATAGACCTCCTGTGCGGTGGTGGCAATTTCAGACGGATTGCCCCTCAACCCCTGAAATGGGCCTTTGGCAATCGCTTCCCAAACCAACCCCTCGGACTCGATGGTTTGTCCCTTGGCAATAAGACCACCTAAACTGTGGCCAAGAACCACCATCCGATCAAGAGCTAGATCCGTCCCAAGGGGGTCGACGCGTTGACGAAGTTGCGCAAGCATCTTCCGCATGGCCGCCGCCGATTCGAGAAAACGCCCATCGGTGGGATAGCGAAAAGCCCAAATTTGGTAGCGGGCGTAAATCTCCGGCTCGTTTTCCAATTCGTTGATCATGTCCGTCCAGGTCATCGGTTCGGAAAAGAGCCCATGAATGAGGACAATGGGGATCTTTCCGGGCTTATAAGGAGCCAGCATGGTAAGCGATGGAGGCAAACCCGGCTCGGTGGGAATCAGGTAGCTTTGGATTCCCGAACGGGGAATTTCTTCAAACGCCAAGGCCCATGGCGCGCTCGTATCACGACAGAGACGGAGCTGCCTTCCTCCCATATCGACATGATCGAAGGAGTGGGGATCAACCAAATCAAGCTGAAAATGCCCTGTTGGTCCAGGCCTTAATAACGCGGTAAGGGGAACATAAGATTGAGGTAGATAATTGGGATCGGTTTTGTCTTCATGGATGCCAACCAAGGCAACGCCCATTCCTTGAACCGACCGATAACTAATAAGTTCCTTTTGTCCGTTTGGGGAAGGGAACGAAAATCGGTCCAATTGCTCGGCACTCCAGCCAACCCCAAGGGTGCGGATGGTCAAGTTGGTTCCGTCTTCCAGTTGGAGGCCCTGCCCGGCGATCAACCGCCCTGTTTTGGTGGCCGTTTGCATCATTCCCGAAAGGCAATCGCCATAGATCTGCTGGGCGATTTCGACAGAACCGGGGGAGGATTGTGCGGAATCCAAATAGCGCCAGGCAAGGATCGCCCCACGATAGTATTCCAGAATGGGGGTATCCGTGAAGGATCGTCCCAATCGTCTATTTGTCGATTGATTCGCCCGTGCCAGATGCACCCTAGCCAAATGGAGCGAATCCCGGGAGGGATCCATGCCATGAACGGATTGGGGCGGGTCGATGGACCGGGCCAAACGCCGTTCTTGTAACGCACCCATGCAACCGGCAAGGAGAAATAAGCTTCCCCAAACAAGAAGCCACCCCACCCACCAAACCCAATTTCCTTTGGCAGGAAACAAAAAAAGTAGCATGGATCATCCACCGGGGCCAATGGGCCAAAATCGCAAGATGTGTCATGAAAGCCTAGCCCACAAATGCGGGTGGGGTTGATTTCTTATGTAAATGTGTTGCAACCGGGGTTGGGATGATATGGCTTGAGGTGGTTATGCCGAAAGATGGCAAGCCATAACCTTTGAAATTGGAAAAGGAGCTAAAGAACCAGACTGGACTTAGTCATTTCCCCTAACCGAAATGGGAGGATTCCTTGGCCCGGTCAACTTCAAAAAAATAACTCACAGGGTTTCAGGGTTTCTCCCACTGAAAAGTTGGCGCATTCACGGGATCAAACCCCAATAAATGGGCTCGGTCGATTACGGGTCGCTTTGAGGGCGGGATATATCGCCACGGTTTATCCCCGAACACCTCCTTAAGCATGCCCGACAACCCCACATCGGCCTTTTGCAACTCCACCCGGGTGACCACCAGATTCCGGGTATCATTGCAATCAAACCACGCTTGGACCCCTTCGGCCCAATATTCTTTATGATTCGTGGCGGCGTAGGTGCCCTTCCATTTGCCGTCTTTCATTGCTGTATCGAACACCAATTTGAGCCGCCCATCAAACGAGGGATCAATTCTGGCCATGCCAATTTCATGCACGGTATGGCCGAACTCATGGATCAGGATGTTTTCGCCCCGGTACGGATCCCCGGGCATCTCAAGCAGATTTTCCTCTCCACAACTGGTGGCGGGCCGTGACAGCGTGGCCCCCAACCCCCGGGCTCGCCGATTCCAGTAGGAAGGCGGGGCCAGGTCTGAATGTTCCGGGGTGTCCAAAGTCCTTTCATCATACGCCATTACCACAACACGGATCTTTTTTAGAGCAATGGCTTGAACAATATCCTCTCGCCCCTCCATCATTCGCGATAGGATCCAATGGGCCTCAAGAAGGGCCTGATCCTTGGTTTTTCTCGAACCCAAGATGGGAAGGCCTTGCAGCAGCACCGCTTTTTGATGCGAAGGCGAAAGGTTAAATTTGGCAACCAAGGCCGCCGTGGGTGGTTTGACAGGTTGGCCCGCTTCACCAACCCCGGTCAACAAAATTCCGAAACAAAATGCGATCATGACGAAACAATCCTAGTTGGCCAAATTCACCTTAATGGATCCACAAATCTTCGGATCGCCACGGGCCGCCATGGACTGGCAATAGGTGGAAAATGAAGGCGTGAGCTTTCGTTTTTGGCTAACGCCATTAAGGACAAGTTCCACGGGCTTGGAAACATCGACCTGCGATGGGTCAAGCATAAGGGTTACCTTTGGATCGTTCTTGGTGACAAGGGTGATCCGATTACCCTCGATCTTTGCCTCGACAACCATCCCCTTGGCCGGGTTATCCACATGAATCCAAAAATGGTCTTTAAGAAAACCATCGGTCAAATCCCAAGTGAGCGAGGCGGGCTTGGGCTGACGAATGTTTAGATACATATCCTTGATCTTGTCGCGATCGGGCAATCCGCCATGGCCAAACCCGGCCTTGTATTCGAATTGAACCGGATAGAAACCGGGATTGGCTTTTTTGAGTTCTTCGATTTCGGCGTTGAACCTTTCACACCTCTCCCGGCGGCCATAAGCGGTATCCTTTTCGCCAATCATAAACGAAAAGTGGGTGTTTCGTAAGCTCCTTGCCGAGATGGTTCCGTCGGTTTTCGCCGAAGCCGAGGCGTGAATGGCGGCAAACCGGTCGGGCAATTTTGGCCCCAGATAAAAGGCGCCATAGCCCCCGTGGGAATACCCCATTAGGTGGACCCGATCGGGATCAACATCGCTAAACAGCGTGAATTGTTCGATCAGGTTAATGACCAGTGGGCAGACATAGTCGTCGTAAAAACCATTCCAGACATTATTCGGAGCGCGCAAGGCGACATACTGATACCCTTCCACCGCCGCCTGATCCTTGTAGTAGATCTGCATGTGTCGCCACTGACTGTCATTGACCTCTTGGGGCGCCCC
>SIAL01000117.1 GCA_009691815.1 Gemmataceae bacterium
AGGCAATCCAAGGGAGGGGGTTTTGCATCATTAGTGTCGGGGCCGAAAGCACCCGGGAGGCGTGTGATTTCGCCAGACATGCCGAGGGTCTTGGGGCCAGTGCGGTGATGGCCATTCCCCCGGTTGCCACAAGGCTTGGTACCGGCGCGACAAAAGCCTATTTCACGGCGATTGCCGAAAGTGTTTCCATTCCCCTCGTGGTCCAGGATGCCTCGGCCTATGTGGGCGCGGCCATTGACATGAGCGTGTATCTGGATTTACTGGCGAAGTTTGGCAGCGACCGCATCCTATTCAAACCGGAAGCCAGCCCCTTGGGGCCAAACCTGTCCAAGCTTCGCGATGCCACAGGGGGAAAAGCGCGCATTTTTGAGGGTTCCGGTGGGATCAACCTCGTGGATTGTCACCGGCGCGGAATTGTCGGAACGATCCCCGGCACGGATCTCCTTGATGGTATCGTTGCCCTTTGGAGGGCGCTTGAGGCAAGAGACGAGGACCGCATTTACCAATTGTCCTTCCCCATAAGCGCCATGGTTGCCTTGCAGATTCAGGGGGGGCTTGATGGCTTTCTTGGAATCGAAAAATACCTCCTCAAAAAGCGAGGGCTTTTTGTCAACACCCTGCAAATTCAGCCTGTCGGTTGGCAGATCGACCCGGAAACAGAGGCCGAGGTAGACCGCCTGTTTGCCAAGATGAAAGCCGCCCTTTGAATCCCAGCCAACCCACAACTGTTCGTTATCAAACCGTTGGCTGGTTAACCTTGGCCGCCGCGCTTGCCTACCTTTGTCGTAACGCCGTGAGTGTGGCGGAAAGCACGATCCGCGCCGACATGGGGTTGACCTTGGGCCAATCCGGTTGGTTCATGGGTGCCTTTTTTTGGACTTATGCCATCTTCCAAGTGCCAAGCGGTTGGTTCTCGGGGCGTTTTGGCACACGAAACGCACTTACCATTTTCGCCCTAGGATGGGCATTCGCCATGATGGGTATCGGAATCGCCCCCGTTTTTTGGCTCCTCCTTCTGGGCCAATTGGTGATGGGGGTTGCCCAAGCGGGGATTTTTCCCGCCTCGGCCAACTCCATCGGCCACTGGATGCCGTTGGCGCACCGAACCCTGGCATGCGGGTTCCTCGCCGCAGGAATGCAAATTGGGGCGGTCCTGGCCAGTGGGCTTACCGGGGTGTTCATGACCCCGTTGGGCTGGCGCCTAACTTTTTTTCTTTTCGCTCTACCCAGTGTTGTTTGGGCCGTTGGTTTTTACTTTCAATTCCGGGATCGTCCAAACCAAATGGAAAAAGTGAACGCCCTTGAACTGGCCTTGATCGGTTCCGGGCGGGAAACTGTGGGGGAAAATCCACTCGCGAAAACGAATGAATTTTGGAATTTGATGACCATTGCCAATCGACCTGTCATGTGGTTTCTTTGTGGGCAACAAATTTGTCGAGCGGCGGGGTACATGTTTTTCGCCAGTTGGTTTCCCACATTCCTCCAGGAAACCCGTGGAGTTTCCGTGGCCCAATCGGGAATTTTACAGGGATTGGTACTGGTGGGGGCACTGATTGGCAGCCTAATTGGCGGGATGCTTACCGATTTTATCTGGCGAAGGACAGGCAATAATCGGCTGAGCCGCTCGGGGGTCGGCGCCGGGGCTTTGGGTATTTGTGGCTTGTTGATTTTTGGGGCATGGTTTGTGGAAAATCCCACCATAGCCGTGGGGCTTATGGCTCTGGGATCCTTGTTTGCGGCTTTGGCGGGACCTTGCGCCCTAGCCGCGACCATTGATATAGGAGGGAACCGTGTTCCCCAAGTTTACGGTTTGATGAATATGAGCGGGAATTTTGCCGCCGCGGCCTGCCCGGTGCTTGTGGCCAAATTGTTTCAATGGACCGAAAATTGGAATGTGGTCCTGCTTTTGTTTTCCGGAGTCTATCTTGCGGGCGCGGCCTGCTGGGTGTTTGCCAATCCAAAAACCGATCGCCCAAAAACCACATTCAAATGAGATAAAATCTAACAATAGCATTAATGATTATTTGACAGAATCGTAAGCAGCATAAATGGCTTCTTTTAATAAAGAAATGTCAAGCTTTGAATTAACAAAAAATGAAACCCAGTTTGGATTGTCAATTGGTTCGTGTTTAATCGCAAGTGAAAGGTTGTCAATAACAATTGAGCTTAATGGTAAGTTAATTGAGTTTCCTTTTTTTAATATATAAACTCTGGCTATAGTTTTAGATGGTTTGTTGTGAATGTGGATTTTGAAATATGATGTATTGTCAACGTATTGAATTGGTCGTTCATCACCACAAATAGATTTAAAAATTTCAAATACCTCTAATTCTTCATCGGTTGTTATAACTAAGTTTTTTTCAATTACTTTGTTAGGTGATAGCGTTGTGTTTGCCTGTGAAATTAAATTAGTTAGATTTTGTAATTTCGCCCATTCCTGTATAGCAATTCTGACAATATCTTTCCAATAATCAACAACATTTGCAGTCATCTGCCGCGATTCAATATTTCTAACCGCAAGTTTAATAAATTCAGATGAAGGTTCCAGTAATTTATTTAGTTCATTTATCAGTAAATGTTTTTTAACTTTATTTTGTGCGAATAACTTTATATTTTCAGGATTAAAAACGCTTTTTTGAATAACTATCAAAAAACTAAAAACATCGGTTGGAATATTTTCATCCGAAAGAACATCCCAAATCAGAAATGGTTCTTTGTCCATAATGTTTGGTGATGTTAAATCAGTAAAAAACCTCCAATTAATACCATTTGTCAAAATCCCTAACTTTACCTCTTGACATTTTGCATAATAATCCGATAGTTGTTCGTCAAATAGTGATATTTTTTTTCCGGCATCTTTTGCTTCTACAAAAAAAACAGGCTTGCTATTAATAAAAAAGGCCCAATCGACAGGTTTATTGGAGCGTCCAGGTCCGAAATCCACTTTAAATTCTGGTATACATTCGCGTGGATCGGTAAGGTCATACCCAAGAATACTAAAAACTGGTCCAATCAACGCTTGTTTAGTTGCTTGTTCATTTCCTTTTACATGTTCATATACATCATTTACTTTTCGAATATGAGAGACTAATGATTCTTTTAGTTGTTCTGACATGATGGCTCCTTTTGACTACTAAAAAACAATCCTGTCGTTCACAATCTAAATAGGTTTTTTTATTTAAATTATGCCGGAGTAGGTTATTCAAAAAAAAGGACCAAACGGGGTCTATACCGGCAATTTGGCTGTGAAATCGTTTGATTTCTGGATTTCTATGCACATGTTTGGCATGGTTCAAGGCTGTTTTGGTTCCGATTCCTAGAATTTTTGGAAATTAGGGTCCTTGTTGGTTCGAATTGTTCAAGTCAGCTGTCACTTTATTTCGTATTTCGCATTAGTTTCTGAGAGGGGTTTTGAATACTTTCCCGTTATTTGGGGAAGACCTATTAAGCATCAAGTCTTACTCGAATGCCTTCAGGCATTACTTTTCCGTAACTCCCTTTCATCCCGGTTTCCTGTTGATTCGTTCCGGGAGGGCGTTATCCTTCCAAGTAACTGCTAATTCTCTTTGCTTCCCCAAGTTCGGGTTTTCACTTAACGACCCTATTGTTTTGGAGGGAAATCATGCGTATTGCTGTGGCTTTGCCGCTGATTGCCTTATCTTTTTGCGGGGGCATCGCCAACGCGGGGGACATCGGGTTGGAGGCACAATGGCTTTGGAACAGCCGCTATCCACGGGCCAATGAAACCGTTCGGTTCCGTCGCGAATTCATCGTAAATGGCTTGAAGATTCGATCCACCTTGCGGGGCCTTGCCGATGATCAGGCCAAAGTATTCCTTGACGGTCGCCTGATCACCGAGGTCACTTCCGCCAAGCGATTTACCCAGATTGAACAGGTCCCGCTCAAACAGGGCAAAAACCTTATCGAGGTCGAGGCGCACAATCGGGGTGGAGCAGGGGGAGTCTTGTTGCAGTTGGACTGGACAGATACCGGGGGCCAGGCCAGGCGATTGGTAACCGAAGGCGATTGGGAGGCATGTGGCGCGGATGGTAATTGGCGTCCCGCGACGGGGTTGGGCCTGCTTGGGATCGCTCCATGGTGGCGGCCTGCCGGTGAACACAATGACTACGACCAATGGAAGCGGGCTATCGGTTCCGGTAAAGCCGACGATGCGGCACGAATGCGTGTGGCATCCGGTTTCCAAGTGGAGTTGGTTCGGAGCGCAAAGCCCGGCGAAGGTTCTTGGGTCAGTCTGACTTTCGACAAGGTAGGTCGCCTATTCATTGGCCGTGAAGGCCCGGGAATCCTGCGGATGACGCTGCCAAAAATCGGGCAAACCGCTCCTGTACCGGACATTAAAGTCGAACTCATCAACGACAAGCTCGAAGAATGCCGGGGCCTCCTCTGGGCATTTGACAGCCTGTACGCCAACGCAAACAACTCGAAGGGGCTTTATCGGCTTCGTGACACCAATGGCGACGATAAATTCGATGAGGTCAAACTCCTTAGGGCAACAGGCGGGGGGGTAGGCCACGGCCGCAATGGGCTAACCCTTGGCCCGGACAATTTGATCTATGTGATTCATGGCAACAACACCCTTGTTTCGGAAAAGGACCGGATGATACCCGATAAATCGCCTTTGAGGAACATTGCCGAGGATCGACTTCGGCCTGCTTTTTGGGATCGGTTTCTGTTTGATTATGATGCCAGGGTTCCATCCGGTTATGTCGCTAGGACTGATGCGGAGGGAACTATGTGGCAAGTTTTTGCGGGTGGCTTTCGCAACCCTTACGGTGTGGATTTCAATGCGGCGGGCGACCTCTTTACCTTTGACGCAGACAACGAAGGGGATCAAGGAACCCCGTGGTATCGACCGAATCGGATCAATCATATCACAAGCGGCGGCGATTTTGGTTTTCGCCAGGGGTCGGCTAATCGACCGGGTTATTATGCGGAACACTTGCCCGCCATCCTCAATATGGGATTGGCCTCCCCGACTGGGGTAAGATCGGGGCATAGGGGCTCCTTTCCCTCACCTTATAAAGAGGCGCTGTTTGTTTGCGACTGGTCCTATGGCCGTATTCATGCGATTCATCTCGACCCATTTATAACCGCCTCGTATCGATCTAGGGCGGAGTTGTTCCTTGAAGGGCAACCACTCAATGTGACCGACATGACTTTCGGGCCCGATGGGGCTATGTATTTTACCACCGGGGGGCGCGGCACCCAGTCGGGTCTTTATCGCGTGCGATGGGTGGGGAAGGGCCCAGTTCCTGCCGCTGTCCCAAGTGAATTGGACCAATCGAATCACATGAGGCGACGCCAACTGGAACGGTGGCACACGATGGTCGGACCCACTGCGCTTGAGGAAATTTGGCCTTTCCTTGGCAATGAGGATGTTTGGATCCGCCACGCGGCTAGGGTTGGGTTGGAACGGCAACCGGTCGAACTTTGGCGAGAGCGTGCGTTAAAATCTCCGACCACGCCCGAAGCCGCGAGGATCACGATTTCCGCATTGCTGGCCCTTGCCCGAGTCGCCGCCGAGCCCTCCTTACTTTGGCCAATAGTTGAACGAATCAATGCCTTGCCGCTGGATAAACTAACCCTCGAAGATCGGCTTGATGCTTGGCGCGTCTACTCGGTGGCCTTTACCCGATTGGGAAAGCCCGAAGCCAAGGTGGCCAAGGCCGTGACCGAAATACTCATGAAGCAATACCCAAATGATTTGGAAGAACCGAATCAACGGCTGGGAGAATTGCTCGCCTTTCTCGAATGGCCATCCTTGGTCCAAAAAACAATTCCTCGACTGGAACAGGCGGTCGAACAAGAAGATAAACTGGCCTACTTAACTCTGCTCAGTAGTGTTCGGGTTGGCTGGACGCTTGATTTGAAAAAGCGCTATTTCTTCGAGTTGGGAAAAACGGACCATTTCGATGGAGGAAATCTCCTTCCCATCGCGATCAACGGCATTCGCGAGGAGGCCCTTGCGGGTTTGTCGGATCTGGAGCGGCGCGAATTGGGTTCGCTTCTCGAACCGGCTGAGGAAAGGAAAGGGGATGGAGCGGCAGCGGGGCCTGCCCGCCCAATCGTTCGGGAATGGAAGCTTGAGGATTTGGAGTTGGCGGTGAAAAACCAAAACATTCCCCGCGATGTCAAACGGGGGGAAAAGTTGTTTACCGAAGCCCTTTGCATCCGATGTCACCGTGTTGGAACCGAGGGGCGGACCTTCGGCCCGGACCTGACCTTTGTTGCCGCTCGATTTGGTCCTCGCGACCTGCTGGAACATACCCTGCTTCCCTCCAAGGTCATCGAAGGTAAATACCGGCAGACCATCGTCGAAACGAAATCTGGCCGACTGTTTACGGGACGAACGATCGGGGGGGATACGGGCAACCTGCTGCTCGCCTCCGATCCCTTTCGTCCCACCAAGGTCACCAAGGTTCCCCTCAAGGAGATCGAAACCCGTAAGGATTCGCCCGTTTCGTCCATGCCTGTGGGTTTGCTAAACTCCCTGACCCAAACGGAGATTCTGGACCTGTTGGAATATCTGCGGACTGGCAAGCAATGATGGGAACCCTCTAGTGGGAGGGTTGAACCTTGGTTAAAGGGCCCAGATTTCCCATTCTCCAATAAGGCAGTGATTTGACAGGTGTTTCGAGGAGACCAATCCAATTTGCTATTGTTTCCCCATACATTGGGTGTAAACTGGCTAACAACTGATGCGGGTTCGGTTGGACATGTGCAAAACCTGACCGCTTCTTTCCAATTTCAAAACGGAGTTGTCAGCATGTCTGGAGAGAATCAAGAAGTCCAAACGGAAATGATTGTTAACGACAAGGGTGCCGACACCGGCTATTCCAATTTTGCCCGAGTGACCGCGACACCCGAGGAGGTGATTGTCGATTTCGCGCTTAATCCCAATCCTTTCGCCACAGGTCGTCAAGAAATCACCGTTCACCAACGCCTTATCATGAATTTCTACACAGCAAAGCGACTCTGGAGCGCTTTGGGAATGACCCTTCAGCGTCATGAAAACACCTTTGGCGCAATCGAATTGGATGTGCGTCGCCGAGTGACCCTGCCCATTCCCGAAAACAAGTAAGGTAACCTGATTTCAACGGTTCCAACGGGGGTGTTTCACTCCCGTTTTTTTTTGGACTTACCAGAATGCGAAAACTCACTCTGATTCTTTTTGGGCTGTTGGGGTTGGTCCAAGACGCAAATGCTTTGGATCGAATTTTATTCAACCATCCCGGGTTGGTGGTGGATTTGGGGGTGGGCCTTTGGGCATGGCCGGTGCCCGTTGATGCGGATGGCGATGGGGACCTAGACCTGATTGTTTCCTGCCCGGACAAGCCTTTCAATGGCATTTGGCTCTTTGAAAACACGACCGGCGACACGGCGAAAAATCCGTTCCCCGTTTTCAAAGCACCCCGCAAACTGAGCCACACGGTCCATTATGTCACCCCTTCGTATGTCGATGGCGGGCTTCGGGTGTTGTCCCCTGGTTGGGAATATTTTGATTTTGTCCATTCAGGGCTTTCCCAAAAACGGCCGATTGTCCCTGCGGTTCACCCCCATAAACTCAAAAATCCAATGGTGGACCGGGGACCAAAAATTCGGCACAACCAATGGAAATATGTCGATTACGAGGGCGATGGTCGTCTGGACCTGATTTGTGCCGTGGAAGATTGGTCCGATTATGGCTGGGACGATGGTTACGATTCCTTGGGAAAATGGATCCGGGGACCATTGCATGGTTTTGTCTACCTTTTTCGAAACCGGGGAACCACCGAAAAACCTGATTATGAAACCGCTGTTCCACTCGCCGTCGGCAATGGCCCGTTGGATACCTTTGGTTGCCCTTCCCCCAATTTTGCCGATTTCGATGGCGATGGAGATCTGGACCTCCTTTGTGGTGAGTTCCTCGACGGGTTCACCTATTTCGAAAACAGCGGAACCCGATCCAAACCGGTGTATTCAAAAGGAAGACGCCTAAAGGATTCCAAGGGTAAGGCATTGGTCATGGACCTTGAAATGATTGTGCCGGTGGCCATGGACTGGAACAAAGACGGGTTTCCCGATCTCATCGTGGGGGATGAAGACGGTCGGGTGGCACTAATTCTACATTCCGGGAAATGTGGGCCCGATCGTTGCCCGATATTTCACTCGCCCCGGTATTTTCAGCAAGAGGCAAGGGAAATAAAATGCGGTGCCTTGGCGACACCCGTGGGGGTGGATTGGGATGGCGATGGTGACACGGACATTTTGTGTGGAAATACGGCGGGATATGTGGATTTCTTTGAAAATTTAAGCGGTAAGGGTGTGGAAAAGCCTAAGTTTGCGGCCCCGGTTCATGTGCAATCTGGGGGTACAGACATTCGCATTATGGCGGGGCCAAACGGGAGTATTCAGGGCCCCGCGGAGGCCAAATGGGGGTATACCACCCTTGGCGTGGCGGACTGGAATGGAGATGGCCTGCTGGATTTGGTACTCAATTCCATTTGGGGAAAAGTAGTTTGGTTTCCCAATTTGGGCACCCCCACAAAACCCAGTCTGGGAGCTATGTTGCCT
Organism: Gemmataceae bacterium; assembly: GCA_009691815.1. Classification (GTDB taxonomy): domain Bacteria; phylum Planctomycetota; class Planctomycetia; order Gemmatales; family Gemmataceae; genus SYLG01. The sequence goes on from SIAL01000117.1 coordinate 8,575, forward strand.
ATCAAGGTTCAATGGGAAGGCCCCGCCCCGGAGCTTGGCTGGGGATGGCTCAAACCGGAAAAAGGGGAATTGCTCACCCAGTGGCGAACCACCCCTTTTGTCACCGATTTCAATCGTGATGGACTTGCCGACTTGGTCATGTTGGACACAGAGGGATATTTGGCCTTTTATGAACGAACAAACCGTTCGGGAGAGCGTGCCTTACTTCCACCAAGAAGGATCTTTTGTGATGAAAAGGGAAACCCCCTTCGCTTAGCCTTGGGCACCGCGGGGAAAAGCGGGCGACGCAAATTGTGTCTGGTGGATTGGGACGGGGACGGCAATACGGATATTCTTTTGAATGGAGAGAATGCCAACTTCCTAAGGCAGGTGGGGAAAAAAGGCGACAAGATCCTTTTCAAAGACATGGGCAAGATCGCCGATAAAAATGTCGCAAGCCACGATGTTAGTCCAACGGTTGTGGATTGGAACAATGACTCCATTCCCGACCTCCTCGCCGGCGCCGAGGATGGTCACCTTTACTATTTGAAAAATCCAAGATCTGCCCGTTGAATGGGAGAAGTCCATTCCTCGTCGGATAGAGGCCTTCCCCTCTCACAGCCTAAAACTGTCCCTGTTTTCCCGCCGTCAACGCTTGTCCGTCCACCTTTTTTCCGAACCTTCAATCCGAAGGATCCCCGGTAATTCCAAACCGTCCCGCACC
>SIAL01000118.1 GCA_009691815.1 Gemmataceae bacterium
CCATGGCCTCGATCATGGCTTTGCCTGCCAAACGGCCACCATCGAGGTTGTCCGTCGCGATGTGACAAGTTACGGCGGCTTTCGCTTTGGGGTCGGTGCAACCGGTATCGGCTGTGAAGACGGGGATTCCCGCAGCGTGGGCTTCTAGAACGGCGGGTCCAATGGCCGTAGCGTCTCGGGGACACAGGATGATCGCGACGGCCTTCTTTACGATGAAATCCTTAACCTGATTGCTTTGTCGGGCCGGATCCATCTCGGCGCTGACCACGATCGTATCTAGACCAATTTTGGTGGCTTCTAGGGTAATCGTGTCACATATCGTTTTGAAGAAGGGGTTGGTCAGGTTCATCACCGAAACGCAAATGACACCCTTGGTTCCCTTGGTAGTGGTTTGTCCCCCTTTGGTTCCCGGTTGGGCGGGTTTTTCCGAAGAACAACCAGAAAGGCCAACCAAGCCCAGAAGACAAATAAGGCCAATAGGGAGGATGGTACAGCGTCGATTCATGGGAAGGAACTCCAACCAAAGGAGGAACTGGTAGGGCCAGATTATGAACCCAAGCCGGGTTGACCAGCAGGCGGGTCAATCGAATTTGCTTTCGCCAAGGTCGGTTATCACCCTTCGAAGCAACCAGCCGGGCAACAAATTGAGCAGCCTTAGGAGGCCGACCGTTACCAAGGGAAAGTTGTACACCTCACGCCCACTTTGGATGGCGGCGAGAATCTTATACGAAGCCTTTTCCGCCGACATGACACCGGGCATGGATCCATGGTTGCCCGCGGTCATCGGGGTGGTGATAAAGCCGGGGCAGATTGTGGTTACCCGAATTCCCATGGGCCGAACCTGCTCCCGAAGCGAACCTGTGTAGGCATTTACGGCGGCCTTACTGGCACTATAGCCCCCTTCCCCTGCGAAAGGGATATACGCCGCCAAACTGGAGATGGCCACCAAATGCCCGCGGCCACGATCCACCATTCCCGGTAACACGGCGGCAAACGAATGGACCACCCCCATCGTGTTGGTACGGATCATGGCCCCGATTTCGCGAACATGGGACTCGGCGTCCAAGGGGCTGGGCGCCCCCAACCCGGCATTGGCAATCATCAACTCCGCAGGACCGCAAACCATTTCGATCTGTTGGACTGCCGCACGCAAGGATTCCCAGTCGGCCACATCGGCACAAGCGGAGTGTACTTGGCCCCCGATGGCCCGAATTTCGGTTGCCAATTCGTCTAAGAGGTTGGCCCGGCGGGCGATGATCCCCACCTTTGCGCCCGCTTTGGCCAAATCCAGGGCCATAGCCCGGCCCAGTCCGCTGGAAGCGCCGGTGACGAGGATCAGTTTTTCCGCGAAGGGGCTTCTGCCCATTATGCCTCTCCTGCCCCTGCAATTTTATTTGCCCAACTTCTTGGACCTTTCCTATGATAGCCCAAAACGGATTAGGGACGATTCACAAAGGTTTTGGGAAATGGATTATCCCCTCGCAAGGCTATCTTCGCAATTAATGCAGACCACATTAGTTCGGTATTATCACCGACTCTATGTGGATTATCCCGATATTCATATGAAAGATATGACCCAAGAGGAGTCGGGGCCGGGTCGGCGGATTCGACTTGATGGGCGCTGGGTGACCAACTTTGGTTCCGACAGTTTTCTGGGTCTAGATAAACATCCGGCTGTTTTAGAAGCCTTGTGTCTTGGGATCCAAAAATGGGGCTCCCATAACGGCTGCTCTCGGGCGTTTTCCAGTATTTTGGCCAACGAAATTGCGGAAGCAAGGCTGGCCTCGTGGTTAAAGGCCCCTTCGGTTCTGATTTTTCCCTCGGTTACTCTGACCAACCTTGGCGCCCTACCCGCGCTTTTGACTCGGCATGATGCTTTGGTGGTCGATCAATATGCCCATCATTGCCTCCACCAAGGGGCCAAAATCGCCAAGTCCCAAGGAATTCAAACTGCCACATTTCAACACAACGACCCTGATAGTCTGGAAATGACCTTGGCCAAGTTACGGCCCTTTCGTCACGCCATCATCGCGATTGACGGCGTCTATTCGATGAGTGGGACGCTGCCGCCGCTGATCGAGTTTCAGCGCATTGCCAAGCGGAATCACGCCGCGTTGTATGTTGACGATGCCCATGGAACGGGGGTGATTGGGGAACGGGGTCGGGGAACCGTCCTTGATGCCCTTGGGAATTACGATAATACGCTTGTGGTAGGCTCGCTCTCGAAAGGTCTTTCCTGTTTTGGGGGTTTTATCGCCTGCAATCCTCAGATCAAATTCGCCCTCAAAGTCCGGTCGGGTCCGATGGTTTTCGGTGGACCTGTCCCTCCCCCCTATCTTGAGGCCATCTCCACCGTAATGGACATCATGGAATCGGAGGAAGGCCTTTTACTTCTTTCCGTTCTTCGGGAAAACATGGAGTATTTCAATCGCCTAGCCCTAGAAGCCGGGCTCTTTCCCAAGGGGGGCATTGGAGCGATCGCTTCGCTTTTGGTTGGCGACGAAATGGCCACAATGACCGCGGGGAAACTCCTTTTTGAGCGGGGCTATTTTGTCCAGTCGGTAATTTTCCCCGCTGTTCCCCACCACCAAGGAATCCTTCGGGTGCAAATCACCGCAATCCACACCCACGAGCAGATCAAGGGCCTTGTCGAGGCGATTGCTTCGGTCGTGGAGGAATTGGGCCTATCCGGGAACTCGAAGGATTCCCCCAACCAGCTCGTCCATACCAACCCATAAAGAGCGTTGTTGTCGGCTACAAAGCGAACCCGGCGGCCTAGCCCCAAAGCACAAGTTTCGGCTCCAGCGGGGTTGCCAAATGGGGATGATTGGGAAGTACCCGGATCCGATAGCCAAAGCGACCTGATGCCGTGCAGGGAATTTGTCCCTCGAAGGCTTGACCCCCGTCTTGAAACGATCCTGTCGGCACTAGGTTGAGCGTATGGGGGCTCTGGACCTCTCCATGGCTGTCCAAGGGGCCGTGGCAAACTTGAACCATGACATCCGAGGGCAATAGATTGCCCAACTGGATTCGCGTTTTGAACGGCATGATTTGCCCCATTCCAAGGGCCGTTCCAGGCGGGGTGTGGTCCTCGATCCGCAAGCCGTGCCAGCCTTGGGTGACTTTTTGCCTCCAGGCGGCCAACTCTCGCCCGGCCCGCATCGACTCCGCCGCTAAGATGTCGTGGCGTTCCAGCGATGGAATATAACAACGATCCGTATATTCGCAAACCATGCGGCCCGTGTTGTATACCGGCGCAAGCGTGCCGATCGCCCGCTTCATCCGGGCCACCCAACCCTTGGGGACCCCGTCGGAACCCCTCCGATAAAATAGGGGCACAATTTCCTGTTCAAGCAACTCATGAATCGAGCGGCTTTCGATGTCATCTTGATAATGGAGGTCGCCATATTCCTCGCCCGAACCGATCGACCAGCCATTTTCCCCATCGAAACCCTCGACCCACCATCCATCAAGGACGGAAAAGTTCAAGACACCATTGGCGGCGGCCTTCATCCCGGAGGTGCCAGAGGCCTCAAGGGGACGACGCGGGTTGTTGAGCCAAATATCGCACCCCTGAACAAGGTAGCGAGCCGTGTTCATGTCATAGTCTTCAAGAAACACGACCCGGTTTTTAAGCTCTTTCCGATGGGCAATGGAGGCAATTTCGGCAATGAGTTCCTTGCCCCCGTGGTCATGGGGGTGGGCCTTGCCCGCAAAAATCAACTGAACGGGTTGGTCCTTGCTCAGGAGCATTTGGGTCAACCGTTCGATTTGTCGAAAAATGAGGGCGCCGCGTTTGTAAGTGGCAAAACGGCGGGCAAACCCAATGGTCAACGCCTCGGGGTGGAGAAAGTCTTCCGCAGCGGCGATTTCAGACGGTGAGGCCGCCCGGGCCAACAATTGGCGGCGCAGCCGTTGACGGGCATAGGCCACCAGCCGTTCGCGGCGCCTTTCATGGGTCCGCCAAAGTTCCGAATCGGGAATACCATCGATTCGTTTCCAAACGGCGGTTTCCGCCGGCCGCGTTTGCCATTCTCGGCCCAAATAGCGGTCGAACAGATTGGCCATTTCGCCGCTGAGCCAACTCGTCGTGTGGATGCCGTTTGTTATCGAGGTGATGGGGATCTCGTTGGCGCCAATCCCGGGCCAAAGATTCTTCCACATTCCCCGGCTGACCTGCCCATGGAGGGCAGAGACACCGTTTGAAACATTGGCCAGTTTGAGGGCCAAGACGGTCATGCAGAAGGGTTCATGATTGTCGGAGGGGTTTTCCCTTCCAAGGGCCAAGAAGTCATGCAAGCCGATTCGCAGTCCCGGATAATAGCCATGAAAATATTTCTCAATCAGGTCGGTTCCAAACCGATCGTTCCCCGCGGGAACCGGTGTGTGAGTCGTAAAAACCGAACCCGCCGCGACCGCCTCACGAGCCTCGGCAAAGGAAAGACCGGGATCGTTCTCAAGTGCCATGCGGATGCGCTCAAGGTTGCAAAAAGCCGAATGTCCCTCGTTCATGTGGCAAACGCTGGGGGCAAGCCCCATCGCCACGAGTGCCCGAAGTCCGCCAATGCCAAGAATAATCTCTTGGCGCACACGCATGTCCGAATCACCACCATAAAGCCTAGCTGTAATGTCCTGATCGGCCGGACTGTTTTCCTCGATATTGGTGTCAAGCAAAAACAAAGGGACCTTGCCAACCATCATCCGCCAGATCCGAATCTTTACCGGGAAATGGGAAATCCCCGTGGTGATGATCAAGGGTTTGCCATCTGGCCCCTCCACGGGAACCATGGGAAGGTGGAAGAAATCGTTGTCGGGGTAGCGCTCTTGTTGCCAGCCATCAACGGTAAGGTATTGGCGAAAATAGCCTTCCCGGTACATGAGGCCGACGCCCGCAAGCGGAATTCCCAGATCGCTGGCGGCCTTTAGGTGGTCGCCCGCCAACACCCCCAGCCCCCCGGAGTAGACAGGGACGCTTTCGTGAATGCCAAACTCGGCGGAGAAATAGGCGATAACCGGTTTGCCATGATGGGCCAAAGGGGCCACGGTGGGGTGCTTTTCGTCAAACCAGGCGTTGGACTTCATGTACGAGTCAAACGCCGCTTCCACCTTGTCGAGTTGATTGAGAAAACCCTGATCCTTTTCCAGCTCTTGAAGTCGTTCCAAAGGAACGGCGCTTAGCATCCGGACCGGGTTTTGATCGGTTTCGTTCCAAAGGTCGGGATGGACACGGCGAAGAATGTTGATCGCCTCGTGGTGCCAACACCACCACAGGTTGAAAGAGAGTTTTTTCAACGCGTTTAGGCGGTTTGGAACCTGGGGCTGAATGGTGAAAACACGGGGTTTGATACTATGTATCACAGGGACCTCAGTTTGGAAGCAAAGGAGTCAGGCGCGGTGCGGATCCTTCCAAGGACAAACATCGGTCCCTGAAAGGAAGAGAGGTCGCCACAAGTTGTGGCCAATTCAGAGTTTTGGGAAAATCAGGCTAGCCTTTTCCCCGCCAAAGCTACTACTCCTATTCAACGAATCGGAGGAGAAGATTCAAGGGTTATCCACAGAGTGGGGCAACCCTAAACTTTATCCGGCCACCCCAGCTTTGGGCCTCGAACCTGCCCCAAAGCCTTTGGAATGTTTTGAATCGGAAACGCCTGGTCGATCAATACACCGGGATCTCGACACGGGTTCCCCCAGCCATGGCCGATTCATGGGCACAAATGCCCACAAGGGTCCAATTGGCGCTGGCACTTGCGTCTGGAAACGCCAAGCGGTTGCCGCGGACGGCCTCGATAAAGGCGTGGGTAAGGTGGGGGTGACTGCCCCCGTGACCGCCCCCCTGCGTAAAGCTTAGATGTTGTTCATCGTCCTTGGAGTAGACACCCTTGCTGGTAAACTTGCCCACCTCGGCGGGAAGCAAATGGGCATAATCGGGCACCTTGGTTCGCGTCGGGATTTGCGCCTCGGGCAGACCCTTGGTATGAATCACCGGTTCCTCATTTTCCACCTGTTGCCATTCAAAGGTTTTCTTCGAACCAAAGACATCGAAACTCTCGCGGTATTGTCTGGCCGTGTCGAAAAGGCTGCGGGTGACCTCGGCGATCACATCCGATCCCCGAATTTTAAAGGTGGCCGTCTCGAGGGCAAAAGGGGAATTGTACTTCGAGATCAGATCTTCGCGGATGCGCCCCGAACCGTGGCACACGACGCTTTCGGCCGGCTTGTCGAGGATGGCAAGGCAGGGGCCGACGCAATGGGTCGCATAGTGCATCGGGGGCAGACCCGGCCAATAGTTGGGCCAACCATCCATGTCCTGTTGGTGGCTGCCTCTTAAAAACTGGATCCGGCCCAATTCGCCCTTGTCATAAAGCTCCTTGGCAAAGAGATATTCGCGGGCATATACCACCGTTTCCATCATCATGTAAACTTTGCCGGTCCGCCTTTGAGCCTCCACTAACGCCTTGATCTCCGCCTTGGTGGTGGCCATGGGGACCGTGCAAGCGACATGTTTTCCGGCGTTTAATGCGGCAAGGCTTTGAGGGCCATGATCGGGAATGGGGCTGTTAATGTGGACGGCGTCAATCTCCGGATCTTTGAGCAATTCCTCGTAACTGGTATACCTCTTGGAAATCTTGTACCGATCCCCACACGCATCCAGTTCCTTTTTGTCACGGCGGCAAATGGCAACCAATTCGGCGTTTGGGTGCGCTTGATATATAGGAATGAACTCGGCGCCAAATCCCAAGCCCACTAAGGCAACGCGAATCTTTCGGTCCTTGATCATGATTGTCACTCCCTGTTTGGCAAATCTTGGGGCCGCAATGCAATGGGGCAAATCGCACGCGACATCCTTCTCGTTATAGGTCGAAAAGGATCGCCCTTCCATCCGCCAATTGGGGATTGGGATTGAACCATTTCCACCGAGCGGCGTACAATCCTTAGGGAGAAGGTGTTGGGAAATGTCCCGGTTTTTGTCCAGTCTGGCGATCTTGGCCACTATCATGGGGACCCTGCCCCTCGCTTGGTGCTGTCAGCTTGGGGCTGCTCCTCTTTCGTGTTGCGCCAAGGCAACGCCAAATTGCTGTTCACAAAAAGAGCCAACCGCTGAGCAAAGGGCCGACTGTTTCGAAATCAGAAACCCTTCCCAAGGGTCCCAAACCAACTGTTTTATTTGCCAAAAAGGGACCGAGTTTTTTCCCCGAATCGAGCCTTGGGAACCCCTTCAACCCGGCTTGGTTTCCGGTTTGTCGGTTGAGGCATTTGCCCCTCGGGATTCCTTGGTTCAAAAGGGACTCGCTCCTGTCCGCCGGAATGGTGCTCCATCGCTTTGGTTGGTCTTTTGCTGTATTCGCTGTTGAAACTCCCAGGGCTTCCCGAGGCATTCGTTTTGGGGTAGCCCAACTGTGGTCCCTTGTGGTATGAGTTTCATGAACACACGGAGTTTGAAAAATGAGTAAGAGCGTAGAGTCATTTGTTTTTGGCGTCTTGGTCTTAATGGCGGCGGGAATAACCGCCTTTGGACTCTTTCAAGATAGCCCTCCTAGCCAAGGGGGCAAAATCTGCCCCCACGAAACTGCCTTTGTGACGCATTCTTGTTGCGCCCTGCCCGACTGCATTCCTGGGGGCGACTGTTGCCTCAATACCCATTGTTGCGACACTTGTCTCGAGGACAATGCCGATTGTTGCCCAACCAAACTTGCTACCAAGCAGGTCGGCGCCAAGGTGGCACCTTGCCATTCTGTCGACAGGGGACTTGAGCCCTGTTGTGCCAAATAAACGGCGCAAGGATGATTGACCGAAAACCATGAAGCCGCGGAATTCCTGTTTGGGATTTCGCGGCTTTTGTTTGCAATCAGACCAAAGGCGTCGCTCAACCGGGCAGGGTGACCGGTGCCGGGGTTTGGGCAAACCCGCTAAGCGTGTTCAAAAGGTTATCGGTTCCAATTGGGGTGGGGAAACAGATCCTTTCCCCATGGCTAAAGCCCGTTCTTGAACCCCAATAGATGGAGTGCCCCGTGAGGGTATGTTGGATCTTTGCCAATCGTGGACTATCAAACTGACTCGGATAGCAGGCAACCGAACGGAGTTTACGCTCAAAAGTTTTGGAAATATCCACAATACACATACCGTGCCAAATCCGCTCTTCGGCGTCGAACGGAAAAGGAGCGTAGGCCAAATGCGGAATGCGCCAAGGCTTGGTCATGGCATAGCGGTCTTCCCACTGGGAAAGCTGCGATCCAAAACGGGCGGCCTCGATGAGTAGGTGCGCCTGATGATGGTCCGGGGATCCGGCGGGGGTTCGACCGGCAATTCCAAGAACCAGATGCGGTCGGAGGCGACGAAAAATCGTGGCCAGTTGATACCGATTGCCCGGTTCATCCATGAGGTTTCTGTTGGGCAGATCCAATAACAATCGTAAAGGAACCCCTAGCTCTTTTTGGGCGGCAATGGACTCTTCAATCCGGCCCTGCCTTGTCCCACGGGGGGTCGGTTCGCCATCGGTAAGATCCACCATGGCAACGGATTTTCCCTGAGCAACCAAACCTGCCAAAGTTCCTCCGCAGAGAATCTCCAGATCATCAGGATGGGCGCCCACCGCGACCACATCCCAAGGCTTTTCCAGTGCCCAAAGGGGCAAGTTGTCCCCGATAACAAAATGGTGACCAGGAATGGTACTCACGGAAACTCCAACCTTTGACTCGGGGGACCGCTTGCCTAGTTGATGTTTAAGGTGAAAGGCATGGTGGGATCCGTGCCGATTCCATTGGAGGCCGTGAGAGTGAAGGTGTACGCCCCCTTGACTGCGGCAGTGGTGCTGGCAAGAACCCCGGTGGTGGCATTGAGCGTTACCCCGGAAGGTAGGGATCCGGTTGAAACGGTGTAGGTTGGGGCAGGGAGCCCAATCGCGCTGACCGTGAAGGACCCCGCTGTTCCCGCCGTAAACGAAGCGGTGTTGTTGGAGGTAAAGGTCGGGGCGGTTGCCGCCGCGATAATCAGCGTAAAGGGCTGAGTAGCGGGAGTCCCAACCCCATTGGAGGCGGTGAGGGTGAAGGCATAGGTCCCAAGGGCCGCCCCGGTTGTGCTTGCCAAAAATCCGTTGGCGCCGTCCAAAGTGACCCCGGCCGGTAGCGTTCCGGTGGTTACTTCAAAGCCGGGAGCAGGGGTCCCTGTGGCCGCCACAATAAAGTTCGAGGCGGTGCCTTGAACAAAGGTTTTGGTTGCCGCGGAGGTGAATGCAGGGGCCTTGTCAAT
>SIAL01000119.1 GCA_009691815.1 Gemmataceae bacterium
AGCAAACTGCGAGATAAAAAACCCACAGATATTGGGGATAACCCTGCCCCCGTTGGGCCAAGGCGACTTTGAGCGTAGGCCTTTTCCAATTCCGGTTTGGCAAGCCAATAGGGGGTGTGGATACATTTCGCAATGGTGTCAAAGTTCTCGTCATAGACCAAAACCTCTGCCATGAGGACCACCTGCAAAGGGGGCAAACCATCTAGAAGCTTTGACCCCAGCCCAAAGGCCAATAGCTTTTCCTTGGCGGTGGGCAATCCCACAGCAAGCATTAAAGATGTGCCCGCCTTTTCCATGATTTTTTCAACCTCGGAAAGAACCCTTGGGCTGGCTACATCCATGGTAAAACGAAATTTTTCCACCATGGCCTGGAGTTCGGGTTGACCTACCGCTTTGGGACTCTTGGAATAAAGCTGGTCCCGAAGGCCCGGCAAAATGGTCTCGATGAACATCCGTTCGCCATCCATGGCATCGGCAAGGTCTATCGGTCCCGGAGGTAGTGTGGCCAACGCCCAAAAGAGGTTGGGGAAATCCTTTTGCTGAATCCCCTCTTCGATTTGCTTAAACCCAATTTGCGTAATGGCAATTCCCACCAACCCTTGAATCAGGGTCGGACCCTTGGCCACATGGCGGCCAAGGGTCACGGTTGTCCGCATGGTTTTGATCGCCTGGTTATATTCCTTCTCCTTGAGTTCAAAACGGGCCTTAAGGGTCAGGTCATTGGCAAAATTTCGCATGGCTTGAATGTCAGGTAATAAAAAGTTGATCCCGTCGCGTTTGATACCAGCCAGCATATCCCAATCGACATAGGATTTATTGGTCCCTTGTTCGACCTGTTTGAGGTAGCTGGATGTCCTCATATCCGCTTCAGGGGGGAGCTTTTCGAGCGGGAGCTTTAGCCATTCTTCTTCCTTTTTCCAATAATCTTTGTCCCGGGTTTTATAACTTTGCCAATCCGGACTAAAGGCGCGGTAATAACTCTGCACCGCGTTGCCCGGTTCCTGATGGCGAGACTCGGGATCCAATCGGTAAAGCAAGGCCGGGGAAGGGGCACCCTTGGGATAAATCGTAAGTGCCCTATATTCCGGGGGGGGCGGTTCTGGCATTTTCGTGGCAAGCGCCAGACCCGTCACCGGAGCTTGGGACAAGCCAAAGGTCACCATCCCACCAAGGCCCAAAATTCCCAACATCAAACGCGTGAACAGGGTCATTGTCCATCCTCCAAAACCTTAGAAATCGAACGAATCGTCAAGGGGGGACCATCCAACCCGGAAAGGGTGGATTGAGGTCGGTGGGTGGTCCATGCCAATGCCCCAAAGTTGGGCATTTCTGGATCTATTTCAGTGCGAATGTGCCAAATGGCGGGGTCGGTTGCCGGCCCTGTTTGTTGGGCAAATGTTTGGGAGTGATCGCGCCAATTGTTGGGGATCTCATCAGGTATTCCAAGGGGGGGCGGTGGAGTTGGCAGCGGTCCCATGGAAAGCCAATAAAGGAGTATCCCCCCCATAAACCCCGTCACCATACCCGCACCAGTCCACCGAGTCGCAAAGCGGATTCCCCCCGCCCGGCCCGCCTCGTAGGCCAATGTTTCCCGAAACGAACCCGCGAAAGGTGTCAACGGAGGGGCAATCGCGATTTTTAGCAGGGCTTCCAAACCGCCCGAGTTATTTTTGTTCGACATGATGACCTTCCTTGATTTGGAGGCGTAATTGGTCCAATATCTGATGGTAACGGCGGTGCAGGTTGCTTGCGGACCCGCCAAGAACTTTGGCGGCTTCCATAAAGGTTAAGTTCCCCCAAAGAATGGCCACCAATAGCTCGCGGTCCGCGGAATCGAGCGTTTCCAAAGCATTCCAAACTTGGCCCATTGCTTCCGAATGGGCGAGCCCTTCTAGGGGATCCCAAGTCCCGCTTTCTAAAAGGGCCACTTTTCGCTCGCGTTTTTCTCGGCGAAACTTTTGCCGATGGAAGGCTGCCGCCAGTTTTCTCAATGTTTCCCATGACCAAGCCTTGGGATAGCGGGGTGGCTCGGGCAACCGGGCCAAGGCCAAAAAGGTCGTTTGAACCAAATCCTCGGCGGTTGCCTCATCCCAAAACAGTTGTTGGGCCAAGGCGCGCAGCATCGGCGTGAGTTGGTCAACCAATGAAATGAGGATTGTATGGTTCATGTTCGACAAAGATTGGTTGCCGCCATGGTCAACCCGTCCCGCCTTTCCCTATCTTTTTCAAGATATGCTTTGGTTGGGATGTGGCGCATGAGTTCGTGGCTGTTAGGACGGCTACCCGAGGGACCTTTGGACATTGTGGGTGACATCCACGGTGAAATTGGGGCATTGGCACAGCTTTTGACGCATTTGGGATATGGCCCCGAGGGTACCGCACGGACCGACAGAAGGCTTGTATTCGTGGGAGATTTGGTCGATCGGGGGCCAGATAGTCCGGGTGTGGTACGGTTGGTGCGCCGATTGATCGAGGCGGACAAAGCCGTCGCGGTGTTGGGCAACCACGAACTCAATTTATTGCTCAATCGCAGGCGAGAAGGCAATGAATGGTTTTTTGGGGAAAGGTCGAGGGCTCAAGGATCTCCTCCGGCGGTGGGTGCGGACCCTGCCACCCAGCGAGAATGCTATCATTTTTTTGCCAACCTGCCCCTCTGCTTAGAACGCAATGACCTGCGCGTGGTCCACGCCAGTTGGCAAGACAAAGCGGTAGCCACTCTTGGTGGGGCGACGAGTGCGATTTCGCTTTTCGAGGATTTTCGCCAACGGATTGAAACCCAAATTCATGATCGGCGCAAAAATCGGGAGCAGGATCCTCCGCAAGAGGCGGTCCTTTGCCACCAAAATCTCAACCCGGTAAAGGTCCTTTTGTCGGGTCCGGAAGAACGGTCCGTGCAGCCGTATTGGGCGGGTGGGCGCTTTCGGCACCTAAGGCGTTCCGCTTGGTGGGAAACCTATCAGGGACCGCTTTGTGTTTTCGGCCATTATTGGCGTTTGGGAACACCCGGAAAGATGTCCCATATCGAGGAAAGCAGGCTTTTTGAGAACTTCGCAGTTCATCAGGGGTATGCTCGAACCTTTTGCGTCGATTACTCGGTCGGGGCCAGATGGCGGGAGCGGCTTTTGGGCCCTAATGAACCGTTTGTAACTCGCCTTGGGGCGATTCGTTGGCCTGAATCACAGCTGGCATTTGACAACGGGGAAATCATGCAGCTGGAATTTTTATCGAATCCTGTTGGCACCGCACTTACAGCTGGCTAGAATTTCTGAATCAACCTGTCTCATGCGAATGGACTCGTCGCGGCCCGCACAGGAGGTGGACGGCATGCAATCAGCTTTGGTGGTCGAATGGTTTTTGGATATTCCCAGTTTCCCAATCCCTGATCATTCGGGGAATATCGACATCGCCTGGCGGTTACAGCATCAACGGGCTGTCGATCGTTTTCGCCGTTTGGTAATGCGTCGATACCAGTTGGGGTCTTTGGAGCGACTTCTGGATTCCGATTATTTCCGCTGCCGCCAAGCAGCTGCGTTTGCCTTGGGGCTAGTTGGGCTCCCCGCGAACGGACCCATGCTTTGGCGGATGCTTGGGGATTCTTCCCCCGAAGTACGAAATACTGTTCAAGATTCTCTTTGGAACCTTTGGTTTCGCGGATCGACTGAAAGCCATAACCAAGAACTTCGGCGAATCATCCGGATGGGGGACAAAAGCAAAGCCCTCCGTTCGATCAACGCCCTATTGCGCAAGGCGCCGCATTTTGCCGAGGCTTATAACCAACGGGCAATCCTCCATTTTCGGCTGGAAAACCCTTTGGAATCGATTGCCGACTGCCAGAAAGCTTTGGAACTCAACCCTTACCATTTCGGAGCCCAGGCCGGTCTAGGCCAGTGCTATCTGCAGTTGGGTCGAGATCAGGCCGCCCTTAACGCGTTCGTCCAAGCCCAAAGGCTGAATCCCAATCTAGTCCGAATCACGGAAACCATTGATCACCTAGAGAGAATCATGGGCGGAAAGGGAATTCACGATGATTTCATGCGGGGAGTTTGAGAAAAACCACCCCGGTGCGTAGAATTTCCTGAAATGCCTTTACTAAAAGGCGACAAGGGTCCGCTCTTTTTGAACCTGAGTCCACAACCTGATCACGACAGCCAAAGAACCTATGGACCCCCAAATACCCCCTCTAGATTTTTCCTCGCAAGACAAGGAAATTGACACTGTACCCGGATTCGATCAGCTGGGTTTGAGGCCCGATCTGGTGGAAGGGCTTGCCAAGGCCGGATTTCACAAACCAACACCTATTCAATCCGGGGTCATCCCCCCCGCCATTCTCGGTCGAGATGTTTTAGGTAAAGCTCAAACCGGGACTGGCAAAACCGGTGCCTTCCTAATTCCGTTTTTTCATCGGTTTGCCGAGTTCCCCGCCACCTCGGAACCCTTTGGCATTGTGTTGGCCCCAACCCGTGAGCTTGTCGTTCAGGTTCAGGAACAATCCGAAAAACTAGCCCCAAAGGGCGGCTTTAAAAGCGTTGTGATCTATGGAGGCGTCGGCTTTGGTGCCCAATTGGATGGACTTCAAAGAGGATGCCACCTCGTGGTAGGGACCCCCGGGCGCATCATTGATCACCTCCAACGGGGGACCCTCAAACTGGGCAAAATCCAGTATGTTGTCCTCGACGAAGCGGACCGGATGCTTGACATTGGTTTCCGCAAGGACATAGAGCGGATCCTTACCCATTGTCCAACACCCCATCAAACCCTGCTTCTTTCCGCGACCGTACCGGAAACAGTGCTCCGGTTGGTAAATCGCTATCTCACCGACCCGGTGCATGTTTCGATTGAATCGGACAAACCGACCGTCGACAAAATCAGCCAATCTTATGTGGGTGTGGAGGAGCATCGGAAACCAGAACTTTTGCTCAAGATTTTCGCGGATGAAAATCCCCGGCAGTCGATCATCTTCTGTGAGCGAAAGCGATGGGCCGAGGACCTTTATTTGGCCATAAGGCACAAAGTAAAAGGCGTTTCGATGATGCACGGGGACCTCCCCCAGGGAATGCGCAACCAAATTATGGCGGCATTTCGCGCCGGAAAAGTGAAACATCTGGTGGCCACGGATGTGGTTGGTCGGGGAATTGATGTCCTTGGAATTTCCCATGTCATTAACTTTGACATTCCCGAAGATCCGGAATCCTATGTCCACCGCATTGGTCGAACGGGCCGAATCGGCGCCGACGGAACGGCCATTGCCTTTGTTGCCCCCGAACAGGGACAAAGGTTGACCAACATCGAATTGTTCATCAACCGACTGATTGATCCAAGACCTGTTGACGGATTTGGGATGGAACGCCCGGTTGCCGTTGAAGAAGGGCCAAAAGTACCACGACCGATGACCCACCGCAAACGCTATAGCAACCGCCTTTGATCCGTTGAATGGGGAGGAATCGCCCGGCCATGTCCGCCACCCCTCCCGAATTTGTTATCCTTTGGCCCATTATTCGCCGACCCCTTTCGGGCCACATTGTTCGGCAGCCAAACGGCAACCTAGCGGAATGGTTTCCTCTCCCGTGCGAATGGCCGGCTCCTCCAAGTTCTGGGGAGCGGCCAAAGGAAATCCTTCAGTTTCAAGAAGCAACCGAATCTAACCCAGGTTGGATTCTCCTTGAGTACAGGGATGAACCAACTTTTGCGAAGGCAAGTGCCTTGGCCAACCAGCCGAGGGAAAGGGTACGGTTCCTTCGTGGCTTTGCCACATTTATCCAATCTAAGATCGACAAAGACCCGATTGCCCTCTATCCGGATCTCTTGTTTTGTCCGGGTTGGGGTATCACTTTGGGCGATGGACTTCCGTTTGAGGCGTGGAGTTATCCCTCCTCCAAAGACTGGAAGGAGACCTGGTCTGATTTTTTTGCCGCATGGGACCTGAATTCATGGGAAGATGAAAAGCCCAATGTCCACTTTTTGATGGAATTACTTTCCCAGAAAAACGACCCGAATGGGGCGGTGAAGTTTCTCCTCAACTGGGTCGCCAAGTTGGAAAAAGCGCAAAGTCTGCAAAAGCGGCAAACCAAACTCTTTTGGATTATGGCCCTAGTCATCATCGGGCTGATCCTTGGTTGGGCGATCACGGGCCGTTTTGCCCGCCAACATTATCAAATCTTGACCAAAGCAAGGAATGAACTCAATCAGGCCGAACTTTTGCGGAGAGAACAGGCCCAAGGTGTGGTTCTTTTGGGTAGGCAAATGGCCATTGGCCTGCCCCGCCTAGGAGCAAAGTTAACCGTTCGCGAACGCAAGGGTTGGCAAGATTGGTTAAACATTGCGGCGACCTTTGCGGGCCAAGAGAGTTCTCATGGCGAGTTGAATCATCTTTGTGCCAAAGCCCATTTGCTGTTGGGTCAGTCCGACCAAGCAGAGCAAATTTGGCGGCGGCTGGCGGGGGGGACTGGCCCCTATGCGGCCATGGCTTGCTTGGCAATTGCCACAAGTTTGGATGGATTGGATGGGGAACGAAAGCAATGGCTTGATCGTTCGGATAGTGTTCTTGACTCTGAGGATGATTCGCCCTTTGCCGATTTTGTTCGGGTGCAAATTGGTTTTGCCCAAGAGGCCTTTTGCCGATCTCATCAGGCCCTGCCCGAAGCGGAGAAACTGAAAAATGATTCCCTTAACCTTTTGTGGGAACTGATCGAATCCCGGGCCAATGGGCCGCACAATTACCTTTTGGCCAAGGCCGTTCCCTTGCTATTGGAACATTTGGCGATCTCTGATTTGGTCCTGGCCAAGGTCGGAATCCTGTTAGAGACGGCCCTTGAGCAGTCGCCGGGTAGCTATGATCTTCATTTTGCTAGAATCTTTAGGCTGGTTGGGTTGCAGCAGGTGGCGAAAACTCGCGACGATCGCTTGGCGGCGGGGTTGGCACATTTTCGGGCCATTGTGTTGAAGGCGGGCCAATTTCCCGAACGGCTTGAAAATCGGGTGGGGGAAATCCTTGGAGCTTTGGATTTGGCGGATGAAGCTTCGCTTTTATTTGGGGAGAGCACTCCCTCGACCCAGACTGAGGATATTTGGATTTGGGCCCAAGGGAATGTTCAATCGCTTTTGATTGCCGCCCCACGCGATGGAATGAACCTGCGGTTGCTTGGCCGGGCGTGGATTACCGGGTCCCGCACGGCGGAAAGCGCGCCACAAAGCAACGGATTGGTCCGTGAAAGGCTGAAGAAAGGCCTTGCGGTTTGGAATCTTTTGGAACGCCTTGAAGGGCCAAGTGAGGACCTTCGTTTGGTTCGTGCGCAAACCCTTGTCGAACAGGGTTGGCTTGATGGGCGCATGGGGGATGGACAATCGGCTATGGAGATCAATGCCGAGTGCCAAATGATTCTTTCCAAGCTCCTTGGGGATAATCCCGGTTCGGTGGCGGCCCAATCCACATTGGTCCATTTGAAATGGCGCCAAACCCTTTTGGAACTATCCCAAAAGGAGTCTCAAAAAGCCCAAAAAACCGTTAGAGGCCTTGTCAACAAAGTGGCATCATTCCCAAAAAGCCGGGATCCGGCCGACCTTAGGCAAGTTTCTTTACTCTTGATTCAAGCTAGGTTTCTTGATTTTTGTGTCCGGTTACGGGGTTTTTCGGCCAAAGATCAGGAGACCCTGCCTAAAGAGCTGGACCTACTCAAAACAGCTTTGAATGGAGTGCCCAAAGAAAGGGATACGCAAGAAGAAATCTTGAGGCTTCAGGCGAGATTGGCTTGGATGGAGGTGGCGATTGGTCCCCAACCGAAAGCCAAACCCCAAATCACCCCTTTGGTGCTTAAGGAGACCGCACAAAAGCAAACGAGTTTAGGGTCGTGGGAGCCATGGGAACGAAACCATCTCGAAACGATTTGGAACCCGGGAAAATAGATCAAAGGCCAAGCGCCTCGGGTGGGGTGGCCCAAAGTCCCAGCCATTTTCGAATGATCGGGTACTTGGTCGATTGTTCAAGCAGCCAATCCACCGCCTTGGTTCGCACTTGGCCTTCCTCGCTAAGGGAGATTTCGCCTGCCATTACTCTTGTTCTTAGGAAAATGAAGTAGGTGTCGAGGGTGTCACAAAGGCAATAGTCGTTGATTTCCGAGAGGCGGTTTTCCTGATACAGTTCATAGACCTTGTCGCCGGTAATGTCGAATTTTCCGGGGAGGCCCAATTTCTTTGCCAGCAGGTTGAGGCCACCGTTTAAGTTAAAGGCCCGGTAATTGGAAAACCAGTCCATCAAGTCGATGTGGTAGTTGATGAATCGTTTGCGGGAAAGTTCGTAGTGGCTTTTGGCGGGGATACCCAATTCAAAGGCGGCCAATTCCAAAAGGGGCATATCGTAGCCTCTGCCATTGAAAGTGACGAGTTGGGCTTTGGGATAGCGATTGATCCCAAGCCAGAATTTTTGAACCAGAGATCCTGGGGTTCCGGCGGAATCGTCGAGGATGCCGATATTTCGCGGGAGCAAATCTTGGCCCACCCGGACCACGCAAACAGAAATCGGTTTTTGCAGGGTAGGGGGCAAAAAATCCGAACCGGTCGGGCTTTTGGCCCTTTCTTGTCCTTGGGCTCGGGAAATGGCCTCAACCGCTTTCAGTCCTTCTCCGGGAAACCGTACTTTGGCCACCAAGTCGCCATCGGGAATGGCTTCAATGTCAAACACCAGATAGGCGGAATCCGCCGGATCGGTGGTGGAGGGGGGGTGTTGTGGTGTCATAAAATCTCCCAAGTTGGATAATCTCAGCTTGCTGAGGATTGAGCGGTTTACAAGGGGAGATTCAAAAGGCACAATCGGGTTCGGCCTCTAAGATAGTCTTCTGAAAGCTGTTGAACCCAACGGGGAATGTGCATGAGTCAGGACCAAGTGAATTTGGACGCCCAAACAACCAAAGCCAAAGCTTCTGCCAAGGCTATCGTCTTTATGGTGGTGTTTATCGACTTGTTGGGCTTTGGAATCGTGCTTCCCTTGTTGCCCCTTTTCGCGGACAAATATGTGAAACAGGGCTTGGGAATAGACCTATCGCCTTGGGTAAATGGATTGGTCCTTGGCCTTTTGATGAGTTCGTTTTCCCTCATGCAGTTTCTTTTCGCCCCGCTTTGGGGCCGGGTCAGCGACCGAATCGGAAGACGCCCGGTGCTCCTGGTGGGCCTGGCCGGATCCGTCGTTTTTTATGCTCTTTTTGGATTTGCGGCAGGTCTGGACGAGACGCAACCAATCTT